>CAJOLD010000068.1 GCA_905235435.1 uncultured Lachnospiraceae bacterium | reverse complement strand
GCAGCGTGCAGAAAGATCAGGTCAGGAAGAGATCGAAAGAGCGGGACGCGGACGGCAGAAGGCCGATGAAGGCGTTCCTTCTCGGTTTTTGCATCACCGCGCTTTCCGTGCTCTGCGGGTATATCGCCATCGGCGTATGGCCCTTCGGGGACGGGACCGTTCTGATCATCGATTCGATCCACCAGTATCTGCCCTTCTACACCGAAATGCAGGAAAAGCTCCACACCGGCAGCTCCCTGCTGTATTCGTTCTCGGGCGGGCTGGGGTATGATTTCTGGGGCACCATTGCCTACTATATGGCAAGCCCCTTCAATATCATCCTGCGCTTCGTGCCCCGCGCGAACGTCGCGGACGCGATGGATTATCTCATCCTGTTCAAGATCGCGCTCTGCGGCGGCACCTTCTCCTGGTACCTGCAGAAGCGGGACCCGGAGAGGCGTTATTCGTCCGTCGTCTTCGGCGTGATGTTCGCGCTTGGCAATTTTATCATCGGCTATTATTTCAACATCATGTGGCTCGACAGCATCGCGATGCTGCCGCTCATCATGCGCGGGATCGAGGACATCGTCCGCAAAAGGGACGGCCGCCTCTACGGCATCTCCCTCTTTTTCGCGCTCTGGTGCAATTACTATATCGGCTTTATGCTGTGCATCTTCTCGTGCCTCTATCTGGTCTGCGTGCTGGTCACGGAGAGCCGGAGGCTGACGATGAAAAGAGGCGGCGCCGCCTGCGGGCGCTTCGCGGTCTTTTCCCTCCTCGCGGGGGGCATGTCCGCGCTGATGCTGCTGCCGGCCTACCGGGCCCTTACGTCCTCGGAGGCGATGCTTGGCAATCACTTTCCGGGTACGGTCAAATTCTACACGGGCTTTATCGACATGATGGCCGCGCATTTTGCCGCGCAGCCGCCCATCAATATCGCGGATACCCAGGTGGGACTGAACGCCTACTGCGGGGTCAGCGTTCTTTTCTTTGTCGTCCTCTATGCGCTGGATAACAGGCGAAGCCTCAGGGAGCGCCTTTCAAAGCTCGCCCTCGCAGGCTTTCTCCTGCTCAGCTTTTCACTGAACATCCTGAACTATATCTGGCACGGCTTCCATACCCAGAACGGGCTTCCGAACCGCTTCGCCTTCATCTATGTCGCGGTCGTTCTCGTGATGTCCTTTGACGCGACCCGCGACATCCGGCGGGTGAGCGGCCTTCGGTTCGCGGCTGCCGCGGCCGTCCCGCTCATCTTTACGGCGGTCTCCTTCGCCCTCGGGACGGGGGAGCTCCAGGCGGCCTCCTACGGGCTCACCCTGGGATTTCTGATGATCTACTGCAGCGCGGCGCTGCTCATGCGGATCCTGCCTTCCGGAAACCGGGCCGTCTTCGCGGCGATGGCGGGGATCATGCTCGCGGAAGCCGTCGGGAGCGGGATCTACGGGATCATCTGCAACGACGACGTGACCCGCAGCATCTACCTGGCGGATCAGGCGTCCTATCAGAAGATGATCGAGCCGCTCGAGGAGGAACAGGAATTCTTCCGCAGCGAGATCGACAGCCAGCGGATGCGCAACGTGACCATGTACGCGGGGGGCAACGCCCTCGTCATGTTCAATTCAACGATGAACGCCTCGGTCACGGAGCTCTGCGACAGGCTCGGGATCGAGGGACGCACGAACAAGAACGGGTACAACGGCGTTACCAAGCTGATGAACGACGTCTTCGGGATCCGCTATGTGCTCTCGTCGAACGGGAAGGGGAACACGCTCTATCAGTTCGAGTTTACGGAAACGGACGAGAACCTGGACGTCTATGAAAACCGGGACGCGCTCGCGATCGGCTTTATGACGGATCCGGCCCTCGCGGACTGGAATATCGAGGCCGGCGATCCGATGCAGGTACAGAACGAGTTCGCGGAGCTCGCGACAGGCCTGGACGGAATCTACGTCCTCGACCGCACGATCGACCTTGAGGACGGCGGAAGCTACGACCTTCGGATCCCGGAGGACAAGCAGGTATACATCTACCTGCCGGAGCGCGTGGACGAGATCCAGGTCCACACGCCGGAATATGATAAGAAATACACGACGTACACGGACCATCTGTATACGGTGAATTCGATGGACGGCGAGGACAGGGCGGACTTTTCGGTAAAGATCAATTCCGGAGCCTCCCGCAGGGCCATCATCTATACGTGCCCGAACAGCGCTTCGCGCGCGGTCCGGGACGCGCTCGCGAAGGAACAGCTGGAAAATGTCCGGGCCGAGGGAAATACGCTGACCGGCACTGTGACCAGCGCGGGGGGCGGCATGCTCCTGATCACGGTCCCGTACAGCGAAAACTGGCGCACAAAAGTGGACGGGAAGGACGCTGAGATCATCCGCGTCGGCGGGGCGCTCACCGGAATCATGCTGGATGCCGGGACGCACGAGATCTCCATGGTCTACGTGCCGGGCGGCCTTACCGCGGGCGCCGTCATCAGCGCCGTCTGCGCGCTGCTGTATGTGCTGTGCTTTATTCTCGAGAAGAAGAAAAAGAAGACAGAACCTGAGGAGGAGAGAATGGAGATCGCATTTTCGCGCAAGGCAGGGCCTTCGGAGGCCGGGATCTTCGCGGTCCTGAATGAGAAGAAGGAGGAGCTTTTAAAGCAGGGAAGGAAGATCTTTAATCTTTCTGTCGGCACGCCCGACTTCCCGACACCGGAGCGGATCACGGAGGCTGTCTCGAAGGCGGCGCAGGATCCGGAGAATTACAAGTACTCCCTGACCGACAGACCCTGGCTTGTTCAGTCGGTGATCGATTTTTACAGGAGAAGGTTCGGCGTGGAGCTGGAGCCGGAGGAGATCATGTCCGTCTACGGTTCCCAGGAGGCCATGGCGCACATCTCCTGGGTGCTCTGCGATCCGGGCGACCTCGTGCTCGTCCCGAACCCGGGCTACCCGATCTTTAAGATGGGGCCGCTCCTGTGCGACGCGCGCGTCTGGGAATACCCGCTGCGGGAGGAGAACGGCTTTCTGCCGGATCTTGATGAGATCCCGGAGGACATCGCGCAGGACGCGAAGTTCATGGTCGTCAGCTATCCGGGCAATCCGCACTGCCGCACGGCCCCGGCTTCCTTCTACGAGGAGCTGATCCGCTTTGCGCGGCGGTACAATATCGTCATCCTTCACGACAACGCCTACTCGGATATCATCTACGGCGGGCGGCAGGGACTTTCCTTCCTCTCCTTCGAGGGGGCGAAGGAGGTCGGCATCGAGTTCTACTCCCTGTCCAAATCCTACGACTATACCGGGGCGCGCATGTCCTTTGTGATCGGCAACCGCGAGATCGTCTGTCGGTTCCGCAACCTGCGCTCGCAGTTCGACTACGGGATCTTCCTTCCCGTGCAGGCCGGCGCCGCGGCGGCGCTCTCCGAGGAGGGAGAAGCGGAGGTGAAGGAGCAGTGCCGCCTGTATGAGGAGCGGTGCACCGCCTTCTGCGGCGGACTTCGCAGCATAGGCTGGAACGTGCCCGACAGCGAGGGGACCATGTTCGTATGGGCGCCGCTGCCGGAGGGCTATAAAAATTCTGAAAAATTCTGCATCGAGCTGATGGAGCGCACCGGCGTCATCTGCGTGCCGGGCAGCAGCTTCGGAAGCCTCGGCGAAGGCTATGTGCGCTTCGCGCTGGTGCTGCCGCCGGAGCAGCTTCTGGAGGCGGTCCGCAGCATTGAGGAGAGCGGTATGATCCGCTCCGCGAATAAGAGCCGGGCAGAAGACGGGAGCGAAGAGGTATGAACCAGGAACTGTACAATAAACTCCGCGGGATCGCGGGGGCGGACCGCGTCCGCGCCGGGGAGCCGATGAGCCTGCATACGACCTTCCGGATCGGCGGGCCGGCGGACTATTTTGTCATGCCGGCGGATACGCGGCAGCTGCTTGACATCGTGCGGCTCTGCCGCGAGGAGGAGGTCCCGGCCACGGTGGTCGGCAACGGCAGCAACCTGCTCGTCGGGGACCGCGGCTTCCGCGGTGTGATCATACAGATCGGCCGCGGCATGGGCGGCATACAGACGGAAGGGACGCGCATCCGCGCGCAGGCGGGCGCTCTGATGAGCGCAGCCGCGAAGGAAGCGGCGGATCATGGGCTTGCGGGTCTTGAATTTGCATCGGGCATCCCGGGGACGCTCGGCGGCGGCCTCGTGATGAACGCGGGCGCCTACGGCGGAGAGCTGAAGGACTGCGTCCGCGAGGTCACGGTGCTCACCCCGGACGATGAGATCGTCACCCTCTCCGGTGAGGAGATGGAATTCGGATACAGGACCAGCAGGGTCCAGAAGGAAGGCGGCATCATTACGGAGGCTGTCCTGGAACTGAAAGAGGGCAGACAGGAGGAGATCCTGGGACTGATGGAGCAGCTTCGGCAGAGAAGGCAGGAGAAGCAGCCGCTCGACCTGCCGAGCGCGGGCAGCACCTTTAAGCGCCCCGAGGGCTTCTTTGCCGGCAAGCTGATCATGGACTCGGGACTGCGGGGGCTGCGCGTCGGGAACGCGCAGGTCTCTGAAAAACACTGCGGCTTCGTTGTGAACCGCGGCGGCGCGACGGCCGCGGAGGTGCGCGCCCTGATGGAACAGGTCCAGGATGAGGTCGAGAAGCGCTTCGGCGTCCGTCTGGAGCCGGAGGTGCGCTTTATAGGAGAGTTCTGATGTCATTTTCCAGCGAAGTGAAGGAGGAGCTGGCCGCCACGCTGCCGGGCGCGATGCACTGCCGGACGGCCTGCCTCGCGGCCATCCTGACGATGTGCGGCCGGGTCGTCCTTTCGATCAGCGACCGCGTCGGGATCCGTATCGTGACGGAGAACCCGCAGGTCGCGAAGACCTGCTGCGCGCTCATCCGCAAAAGCTTCGGGATCACGCCGGAGTGCGGCGTGCGCGCGAAGGGGCTGCGCGGTACGACCAGCCTGTATACGCTTGCCGTTTTTGACCATGACGCCTCGGTGCGGATCCTTGAGACCTGCTGCCTTTTGGCGCCGGACGGCGAGCCCGCCGCAAGCCTTGCCGATACGGCGGAGAGGCTCTGCCGGCGCAGCTGCTGCAAAAAAGCTTTTATCCGCGGCGCCTTCCTCTCGTCCGGCTCGGTCAGCGACCCGCGCCGGTCCTATCACTACGAGATCACCTGCGCGGACGAAGAGAGGGCAGCGATCCTCCGGGACCTGCTCCGCTCCTTTGATCTGGACGCGAAGGTGACCGCGAGAAAGGGAAAGCAGGTCGTCTATCTCAAAGAAGGAGAGCAGATCGCGGACGCCCTCAATGTGATGGGGGCGCACAAATGCCTGATGGAGCTGGAGAACGTGCGGATCCTGCGGGAGATCAGCAACAGCGTGAACCGCCAGGTGAACTGCGAGACCGCGAACCTGCACAAGACCGTCGGCGCCGCGGTGCGCCAGACGGAGGATATCGAGTTTGTCCGGGACCACGGCGGCCTTGGGCAGCTGCCGGAAAAGCTGCGCGCCGTCGCGGAGCTTCGCCTGGAGAATCCGGACGCCAGCCTGCAGGAGCTGGGAGAGATGCTCCCGGTCCCGGTCGGGAAATCCGGCGTCAACCACAGACTCCGCAAGATCAGCGAGTTCGCTGAGCACATCCGGAGCGGCAAAGGGGGAGAAGAAGAATGGACTATATGATCAGGGCGGCGGCAGCGGACGACCGCGTCCGCGCCTTCGCCGCGTCGACGACCGGGATGGTGGAGACGGCCCGGGAGCTCCATAACACGAGCCCGGTCGTGACGGCCGCGCTCGGACGCCTTCTTACGGGCGGCGTCATGATGGGCGCCATGATGAAGGGCGAAAAGGACCTGCTGACGCTCCAGGTCAGGGGGGACGGCCCGATGGGCGGCATGATCGTCACCGCCGATTCACAGGGGAACGCGAAGGGCTATGCCGTGCATCCCGACGTCATTCTGCACGCGAACAGCGAGGGCAAGCTGGACGTGGGCGGAGCCGTCGGAAAGGGCACGCTGCAGGTCATCCGGGACCTCGGCCTGAAGGAGCCATACGTGGGAAGCACGGAGCTGATCAGCGGAGAGATCGCGGAGGATCTGACCTGCTATTTCGCCGTGTCGGAGCAGGTGCCTTCCAGCGTGGGGCTGGGCGTTCTGATGAACAGGGACAATACCGTCCGGCAGGCCGGCGGTTTCATCCTGCAGCTGATGCCGGGGACGCCGGATGACGTGATCAGCCGGCTGGAGACGAAGCTTGCCTCCATCCCTCCTGTCACGACGATGCTCGATGGCGGGATGAGTCCGGAGCAGATCCTGGAGGAACTGCTCGGAGACATGGACCTCCATGTGACCGACAGGATGCCGGTGCAGTTCAAATGCGACTGCAATGAGGAGAGGATCGAGAAGGCCCTGGTCAGCATCGGGAGAGGAGAGCTCGCCACGATGATCAAAGAGGGGAAGCCCGTGGAGGTCTGCTGCCAGTTCTGCGGAAAGAAATATACCTTCGACAAGGAGCAGCTGCGGCGCCTTTTAGATCGCGCGGTAAAATAACGGGAAACAGGAACATTTCATATAGTTACACAGATCCATGCATTGAAACGAAAGGAGATCCCCTGAGATGGAATTCAAATCAGACATTGAGATCGCACAGGAGACGGAGCTGCTCCCCATCACCGATATCGCCGCAAAGGCCGGCATCGATGAGAAATACCTCGAGCAGTACGGAAGGAACAAGGCCAAGATCGACCTCTCCTTCCTCAAGGAATCCAAACAGCCCGACGGAAAGCTGATCCTTGTGACGGCCATCAATCCGACCCCCGCGGGCGAGGGAAAAACGACCACGTCCGTCGGACTTGCGGATGGTCTTACGAAGATCGGCAAAAAGGCGGCCGTCGCTCTCAGGGAGCCCTCCCTCGGACCGGTGTTCGGCATTAAAGGCGGCGCGGCCGGCGGCGGATACGCGCAGGTCGTCCCGATGGAGGACATCAATCTGCATTTCACGGGCGACTTTCACGCGATCGGCGCGGCCAACAACCTGCTTGCGGCGATGATCGACAATCACATTTTCCAGGGAAACGCGCTGAACATTGACCCCAGGAAGATCACCTGGAAGAGATGTGTGGATATGAACGACAGACAGCTGCGCTATGTGACCGACGGTCTCGGCGGCCGCATGAACGGCGTGCCGAGGGAGGACGGCTATGATATCACGGTCGCCTCCGAGGTCATGGCGGTCCTCTGCCTGGCGGATGGAATGACCGATCTCAAGGAGCGCCTCTCCAGACTGATCGTCGGCTACACCTACGGAAAAGTCGCGGAGCAGAAGCCCGTGACGGCGGGAGACCTGCACGCGGAGGGCGCTATGGCAGCCCTGCTGAAGGACGCCATCAAGCCGAACCTCGTACAGACCCTGGAGCATACGCCGGCCATCGTTCACGGCGGCCCGTTTGCCAATATCGCCCACGGCTGCAACTCCGTGACGGCCACGAGGATGGCTCTGAAGATCTCGGATTACTGCGTGACGGAGGCAGGATTCGGTGCCGACCTCGGCGCTGAGAAGTTCCTCGACATCAAGTGCCGCATGTCCGGGCTGCGCCCGAACGCGGTCGTTGTGGTCGCGACGGTCCGCGCCCTCAAGCATAACGGCGGGGCGGCAAAGGAACGCCTCGGCGAGGAGGATCTCACCGCGCTGAAGACGGGTCTTCCGAACCTTCTGAAGCACGTCAGCAACATTACGGACGTTTATCATCTTCCCTGCGTGGTCGCCCTCAATGAGTTCCCGACCGATACGCCGGCGGAGATCGAACTCGTCAAATCCGAATGCGCGAAGCTCGGCGTGAACGTCGTTCTCTCCCGCGTATGGGCCGAGGGCGGCGAAGGCGGCAAAGAGCTGGCCGAAGAGGTCGTCCGCCTCTGCGAAGAGCCGAACGACAGCTTCTCATTCAGCTATGAGCTTGACGGGTCGATCGAGGATAAGATCAACGCGATCGTCCGCAAAGTCTACGGCGGCAAGGGCGCGGTCCTGACCGCGGAAGCGCAGAAGCAGGCGAAGCAGCTGGAGGCCATGGGGTACGGAAACTGCCCGGTCTGCATGGCGAAGACACAATATTCCCTGACAGACGATCCGACCAGGATCGGCGCGCCGACAGACTTCGAGATCACGGTCCGCAGCCTTCGCATCTCCGCCGGAGCCGGCTTTATCGTGGCGCTGACCGGCGAGATCATGACGATGCCCGGCCTGCCGAAATCACCGGCGGCGGAGAGGATCGACGTAGACGAGAACGGAAAGATCACGGGACTGTTCTAAGAGAAAAAATATGGTATGACATCCATACTAATTCATGCTATACTATTTCCCGTAGCAACCGGCGCAGAGTAAGCGCCATGTTAATGAGATGTCTTCCGGGCAGCTTTTATGGGGGGCCGGCCGGCGGATAAACAGGAGGGTTTACATGATGAAAAAGAGGATTCTGGGTCTGCTGCTCGGCGCATCGCTGATCGCAGTGGCAGTCACCGGCTGCGGAAGCAAGGAAGAGAAAGCGCCGGAGACAGAAGCAAAGACCGAAGCCGCCACCCAGGCTGCGGCAGAGACGGAGACGGAAGCTCCCGAGACGGAAGCTCCGGAGACCGAGGCGGCAGCTCCCGAGACGGAAGTTCCGGAGACGGAAGCTCCCGAGACGGAAGCTCCCGAGACGGAAGGCACGGTGCTCGAAGAGATCGAAGAGGCCGTCACGGAAGCCGCTGACGCGGTCGCGGCCGGCGTGGAAGAGGCCGTCACCGAGGCGGAAGACCTTGTCGAAAAGGGCATCACCGAGGCGGAAGAGACTGTCGAAGAGAAGATCGGCGCAGTGGAAGAGACCATCACTGAGGTGGAAGAACTCTTCGAAGATTCCACCGAGGAAGAGGAAGCAGTAGCGGAAGAGATCACCGAGCTCGAGGAAGCCGCAGAAGAAGAGATCACTGAGGCCGTCACGGAAGCCGCAGAAGAAGAGATCACCGAGGCCGTCACAGAAGCCGCGGAGGAAGAGATCACCGAGGCCCTCACCGAGGCAGAGGAAGCCGTCGAAGAGATCACCGAGGCCGAGGAGGAAGTCACTGAGGCAGCAGAAGCTGTAGAAGAAGCACTTACCGAGGCTGAGGAAACCGTAGAAGAAGCCCTCACCGAGGCTGAGGAAGCCGTCGAAGAGATCACCGAGGCCGCTGCCGTCACGGAAGCTGTCGCGGAAGAGATCACCGAGGCAGAGGAAGCCATCGAAGAGGCTCTTACCGAGGCTGAAGAAACCGTAGAAGAGACCCTCACCGAGGCTGAGGAAGCCGTAGAAGCTGTAGAAGAGACACTCA
This sequence comes from uncultured Lachnospiraceae bacterium, assembly GCA_905235435.1. Classification (GTDB taxonomy): domain Bacteria; phylum Bacillota; class Clostridia; order Lachnospirales; family Lachnospiraceae; genus CAMOKZ01. The sequence continues at coordinate 85 of CAJOLD010000068.1, read as the reverse complement.
CCGAGGCGGAGGAAGCTGCACTCGAGACTCTCACCGAGGCTGAGGAAGCTGTAGAAGAGACCCTCACCGAGGCGGAGGAGACCGT
>CAJOLD010000067.1 GCA_905235435.1 uncultured Lachnospiraceae bacterium | reverse complement strand
TCGGTCTCATCGTCTTCTTCAAAATAGATCTCTGTCACGGTGTTCAGACCGATCTCATCCTCGGCCGCGTTGTCCGTGATCACGGTCGCCGTCTTCAGCATCCTCTCCAGGTAGCGGATCCTGCTGTTGTTCGCGCCGTTCTCACGCTTCGCCGCATAGTATTCAAAGTTCTCGCTCAGATCACCCTGGGCGCGGGCCTCCCGGAGCGCATCGAGGACCTTCGGTCTGACGACCAGCTTGCGGTACTCGATCTCCTCTTCGATCTTGCGGATATCTTCCTGTGTCAGCTTTTCAGAGCTCATCTCAAACTGCCTCTTCTTTCTGTCAGTCTCTCCCCTCCCCGGTCTCCTCGAGACCGGCAAAAAAGAGTTCATAAAAGTCGTCCTCACCTTCGAGCATCGGGGAGTTCTCTCCTCCTCCGTTCGTACTGCGCCGCATGGAGGCGTAAAAGTCCTCGCCGGCCGCGATCAGGTCCATCTCGTACAGCTCGTAGCCAAGGCCCCTGCACACCTCGCAGAACGCCGCAACGGGGTCATCCGCGCTCCTGGTCTCCAGAAGCTTGCTGCGCAGCGCGCTGTCACGGCGCGCGCGTCCCTGCAGTTCATCAAGAATCGCAACTGTTTCCATCGTTTTTCCGCCTTTCTCCGTTTCCGCCTTCCCCGTCCGAATCGCCGAGTTTACGGTAAACGGTAAAATACATGGTCAGGAAGCAGGCCAGCCCGCCGACGATGTCGGAGATCGGCTCCGCCAGAAAAACACCATTCACGCCCAGCCCGCCGACGCGCGGCAGGATGACCGTCAGGGGAACGACGATGATCAGCTTGCGGAACATGGAGAAAAAGATCGCCTGTTTTGCCTTGCCGAGACCGGTAAAGGTATTCTGTCCCGCGAACTGGAAAGTCATCATGAAAAAGCAGAGGAAGTAAAGCCTCATCGCCGGTATTCCCTTGTCAAGCAGGTCCGGATCCGATGTGAACAGACGGATCCAGGGCCCGGAAAAGAGCATTACCGAAGCCCATTCCGCCGTCGTTACGATCAGGGAGAACCAGGTCTGGAAGCGGATCGCCTCCTTCACCCTGTCATTCCGGCCGGCTCCGAAGTTAAATCCGATCACTGGCTGGGCTCCGCTGCTGATGCCCGTGACCGGCAGGCTGATGACGGTGCGGATCGAATTGATCACCGTCATGATCGCGATATACAGGTCGCCGCCGAAAACCGACAGCATCCGGTTGCACACCAGCTGCACCGAGGAATTCGTAAAGTTCACGATAAAACCGGTGAGGCCGAGCGCGCAGATCTCCTTTGTGAGCTTCGCGTCAAAGCGGACCGTCGACCGCTCCAGCCGGAGGATGGTCTTCTTTCCGGTCAGGAACTTAAAGATCCAGAACGCCGACGCCGCCTGTGAAATGACTGTCGCCCAGGCGGCACCCTCCACGCCCATGCCGAAGGTAAAGATGAAGAGCGGATCGAGAACGATATTGAGCACCGCCCCGATCGCGATCGTCATCATCGCCACATTCCCGAACCCCATGGAGTTGATGAAGGGGTTCATGCCGAGGCTGACGCACACAAAGAGCGTCCCCGCCGCGTAGATGCGCATATACCCGGCAGCATAGGGAAGCGTCGCCGCGCTTGCCCCGAATGCTTTGACCAGGGGATAGAGGAAGACCTCCGTGATCCCGGTGAGCACCAGGGATGTGACGACGAGCAGGAAGAAGGATACGCCCATCAGGTCGGACGCCCGCTTCAGATCCTTTCGTCCCCGGGCGATCGAGCAGAGCGGCGCGCCGCCCGTCCCATACAGGCCGGCAAACCCGCTGAGCATCGTGATCAGGGGGAAGCATACGCCGACACCCGTCAGGGCAAGCGTCCCCGCCCCCGGGATCCTTCCGATGAAGATCCGGTCTACGACATTATACAGGATGTTGATAAATTCCGCCAGAATGATGGGGAGGGCAAGACGTGTGATGTTCCCGCCCACAGACCCCTTCGAAAAGTCGTTAGTGCTTTCCATTTTTCTCCGAACCCGGGGCCATTGCTCTCGACTTTGCGGCGCACGCGTGCTCCGCCTCGATCACGGCACTCCGAAATCCTTTTTCCTCCAGTACCCGGACGGCCTCGATCGTTGTCCCGCCCGGGGAGCAGACCCTGTCTTTGAGTTCTCCGGGGTGGATCCCCGTATCCAGTACCATGCGCGCGCTCCCGAGCACGGCCTGCGCCGCGAACCGGTATGCCTGCGCGCGGCTCATTCCCTCAAGGACGGCCCCGTCGGCCATCGCCTCGATCAGCATGTAAACATAGGCGGGAGAACTCCCGGAAACTGCCGTGACGACATCCAGAAGCTTCTCGGGAACGATCTCGGTCTCCCCGAAGGAACGGCACAGCGTCTCGACCACCGCCGTCTCCTCCGCGGACACGTCCGCGGCGGGGCAGATCCCCGTCATGGCTTCGCCCGCCATCGCCGGCGTGTTCGGCATGATCCGGATGAGCGCGTGTTTTTCGCCGAAAAGGTCACCCAAAGCTTCCAGCGTATATCCCGGTGCCATGGAGACCACCGTGATCCTGTCCCGCTGATCGAGCGCAGGCCTCACAAGAGGCGCCGCCGCGCTAAACTGCTGGGGCTTGATGGCAAGAAAGAGGACGTCCGCAAAAGCGGCCGCTTCCGCGCCGTCCTTTCCGGCGAGGATCCCCAGCTCGTCCGCAAGCTCCCGCGCCCGGCGTCCGCCCGCGCAGACCGCCATGACGTCCCTAGGCCTTGCCTCCCCTTTCTTCAGGATCCCGCGGATCATCGCCGATCCCATATTTCCGCATCCGATAAAACCGATCTTCATTTCCGCTCCTCCTGTTGCCCGCCCCGAAGGCCCATGAACTGAAGGCCCTCCTGCAGGCGCAGGGCAAACTGCCCGTAAAAGTCATCCGGCTCCCATGGCCGGGCGTAAAATGTCTTCAGGACAAACGTGCAGGCTCTGCTCTGCATCGCGTCCCCTGTTCCCTCGAGCACCCTCGAGGCGTCCTCCAGAAAATAGTGCCAGTCCGTGATGTAGGCCTCGTATTTTTCGATATCGGGGATCTCCAGCCATTTTCTGACCTTCACCTTGCTCTTCGCGGCCGGGCACTCATGCACCTGGAGAAAATACCGGAAGGAGCGCCCCTCATAAAAGCGGCCCAGCGGAAAGAGCCTGCAGACCCCCGGCCTCGCGCCGTGGACCGTGCACCTTCCTTCGCTGCTTAACAGACCGCAGGCCTCGTCCACCCCCGTCATCCGAAGATGGGGGAGCACCCATCCGTCCGTTACCCCGAGCTCCAGGCAGTCCTCCAGCAGGCGGTCAAAGCCGCAGCCGAGGGCAGCCGAAAGCCGCCACACATCCATGGGGTCGAGGATGGCGCTGCTTCCCATCCCCCGGCAGCAGCTGCTGCATCCGCCGCAGCCGCGCGTATCCACCCTGACCAGGTCGCCGGCTCCGTAGAGCCTGCCGTCAGAGATCTCTTCCAGACTGACATCCCTCTTCATAAAGCAATTTCCTGTCATGCAAAACGGACAGTCCGCCTTTCCGCGGACTGCCCGCCGTTATTTTGTTTTTATACGTCGATCTTAATGGTCCTGCCGGTGCTCCGGTACGGGTAGTACCTTACGCCGGCCCTGTCCAGCATCCGCTTGGACGCGATCACCGCCGGCGTGTCCGCGTACTTGTCGCCGCCATAGATGATCGTGGTGATCCCGGCCTGTATGATGGCCTTCGCGCACTCATTGCACGGGAAAAGGGAGACATAGAGCTTCGCCCCCTCCAGGCTGCCGCCCCGGTAATTCAGGATGGCGTTGAGTTCGCTGTGCACAATGTACGAGTACTTGGTCTCCAGCGGTCCTCCCTCTCTCTCCCAGGGGAACTCATCGTCCGAACAGCCGATGGGGAACCCGTTGTACCCCATGGAAAGGATCTTGTTGTCCTGGCTTACGATGCAGGATCCCACCTGCGTGCTCGGGTCCTTGGACCTCTGTCCGGCAAGCTTCGCCACCGCCATAAAATACTCATCCCAGGAAATATAATCTTCCCGCTTGGTTACCATCTCTTCCTCCTGCCGCAAACGGCTGACCGGTTACTTCGTGCCGAAAATACGGTCTCCGGCGTCTCCGAGTCCCGGAACGATATATCCGTGTTCGTTGAGCTTATCGTCAAGGGCAGCGATATACAGGTCGACATCCGGATGATCCGCTTCCATCCTCCTGATGCCCTGCGGCGCCGCGATGATGCACATCATGCGGATCCGTTTGCACCCGTGCTGCTTGAGCAGCGTGATCGCGGCGGAAGCCGAACCGCCTGTCGCCAGCATCGGATCTACGACAAAGACCTCTCTCTCATCACTGTCCGCCGGCAGCTTGCAGTAATACTCGACCGGCTCAAGCGTTTCCGGATCCCTGTAAAGTCCGATATGTCCGACCTTCGCGGCGGGGATCATCTCCAGCATTCCGTCGACCATTCCGAGTCCCGCGCGCAGGATGGGCACCACGGCAAGCTTCTTGCCGGAGAGTTCTTTGACCGTCGTTTTGCAGATGGGCGTCTCGATCTCGACATCCACCAGTTTCAGGTCCCTTGTCGCCTCGTAGGTCATCAGCATGGCGATCTCGGAAATGATCGTCCGAAAGTCCTTCGACCCGGTCTCGATTCTGCGGATAACGCCTACCTTGTGCTGAATGAGCGGGTGGTCCATGATGAGTACTTTTGACATTTTCTTCTCCTCCTTCACGATGCTGTTTAATGCTGTTTACTGCTGTTTACTGCAGGTACGCTGCTGTTTCTTCTTCGCTGAGGATCTGCGCGGCCGCTTCCACCATCGCGCGGAGCTGCTCAAAGCATCTTCCGTAGTCCGCGAGGGCGCCGCCGTAGGGATCCTCGATCACCTCTTCGGTGTTGATATACTCTGTAAGTGCAAAAACATTGACGGGATTCTCGAAATCCGTCATGATCCTGTCCTTCTGTTCCCGGTCCATTGTAAGAATCAGCGTCCTCTCGTCGAAATCCGTCTCGCTGAGCGGCTCGCTCATATGATCCTTCATGCTCATCCCGTTTCTCACCAGGATGGCCTCGGCTTTCGGGTTGATCGGTTCCGGGAACAGGACGACAAGTCCTTTTGAATCGATCAGGATATCCTCCAGCAGGAACCTGTTCTGAAGGATGGCCTCCGCCATGGGGCTGGTGGAAGTGTCGCTGCTGCTCACGAAGATGAGCTTATCATACCGTTTCAATCTTCCGAAGCCTCCTTTCCCGCATCGATGACCCTGTGTCCCGCCGCCTTCATCAGCCGGTTCATGACCGCCTGGCCGATCCCTGCGGTATCAAACGCCTCCGAGTAGATCACGTCCACGCCGAGGCTGTCGAACTCCCGCAGGATGGCGTAGAGATGCGCCGCGACCGTCGCCTCGTCGGCTCTGGTTCCGGCGGAGCGCACGATTCCTTCCCCGTAGCAGTCCGCAGATTCGTCCGTGGCGATCACGCCCGCCCTTTTTCCCTGCGCGGCAGCCTCCCGCACAAGGGCGCGGATCCGTTCCCGCACAGCGGTCTCGTCTCCCTCTACGATGAGCAGGGGAGCCTGCGGCGCGTAATGCCTGTATTTCATTCCCGGCGCCCGGGGACGCACGGCAGAGTCGTCCGAGATCAGGGAGCGGTCCATTTCCACATGCCCGATCGTCTTTTCGAGCATCTCCCTTGTGATATAGCCCGGACGGAGAATGACCGGTGTCTCCTCTGTGAGATCTACGATCGTCGATTCGATCCCGATGCCGACCTCCCCGCCGTCAATGATCATATCGATCTTTCCCTGCAGATCCTCCCAGACATGGGACGCCTGCGTGGGACTGGGCCGCCCGGACGTGTTCGCGCTCGGCGCGGCAACATAGCCTCCCGCGGCGCGGATGAGGGCAAGGGCCGCCGGGTGATCCGGAAAACGGACCGCCACCGTATCAAGGCCGCCGGTCGTACTGTCGGGGACCGCGTCAGACTTGCGGAAGATCAGCGTCATCGGGCCGGGCCAGAATGCATCGGCAAGCCTTCGGGCCGTTTCCGGGACAGACTCCGTGATCTTCTCCAGAGCGCTGATCTCACAGATATGAACGATCAGCGGATTGTCGCTCGGACGTCCCTTTGCTTCATAGATCTTCCTTGAAGCATCCGCGTCCAGCGCGTTTCCGCCAAGACCGTATACCGTCTCTGTGGGAAAGGCGACCAGTCCGCCTTCCCGCAGGATCTTTCCTCCCAGTTCTATGCCGGCAGGATCGATCCCTTCTGTCATATCTGAAATGATCGTTTTCTTCACAGAACAGAATCCTTTCAATTTACATTATCCAAGGTATTATATCACCCTGCAGGAGTTACCGCAAGACGTCGTGTTGGGGGAACAAATGCGCTCTTTTCGCCGTTTTACGGGCATCTTGGGCCTTCAGACATCTTGAAATTCTGCATTTCTATGCTATACTTTTCTATAAGTTTATAAAAACCATGAACGGAGGTATCTATGAGCACCGAAAACACCCTTACACAGGATCTGCAGGCCGAGGAAGCCGTGGCAGAACCGCAGACCACCGAAGAAGAAAAGATCGAAGAAGCTCCCGCAGCCGAAGCAGAACCGATCGCCGAAGAAGCACCGGCCGCTGAGGAAGCTCCGGCCGCTGAGGAAGCTCCGGCCGCTGAAGAAGCGCCGGCAGCCGAAGAAGCTCCCGCCGC
>CAJOLD010000066.1 GCA_905235435.1 uncultured Lachnospiraceae bacterium | reverse complement strand
AAAGATCATACATATCAGAGCAAAGTAGGGTTCCGCGCGTTAAGTTGTCAGAGGATGGGGAGTTGCCCTGAACCGAAAAGCCCGTTTCCGGGCTTGCGATGCGGATCCCGCACCCGTTGCTTGCTATGTGGGACACCTTATCTTTCAGGGACGCCTCTCATACAGTAGGCTAAATGATATGTGAGAAACTCATTCACTGCTGTCTCTGAAAAGGGGGTGTTTTTTGTGTCCGGAAAAAAGAACAGAGTCACCTGGAACACAAAAACGATAACTATTCTCGGCATGATGATCGCTCTTACGATCGTCCTTACGCGCATGCTCGCGATCAACATCGGCGGCTATGTCCGCCTGTCCGCAGGCAGTGTCTGCACGATCCTTACCGGTCTGTGGTTCGGACCGGTCGCCGGCGGGGTCGCGGGGGCCATTGCGGATATGCTTGGGCTGCTGATCGCTCCGAGCGGCACCTGGATGCCTCTCATCACCATCTCCGCCGCGCTCTGGGGCGTTATCCCCGGACTGTTCGCGGGAACTATTTACGGAACAAGCAGACAGAAGACCTTCCGTCTCTGCCTGATCGTTATCTGTACCTCTCTGGTCTGCCAGCTGGGATTTACGCTCGCGGGGCTTGTCATCCTCTACGGCTGGGGGATCATCCCGGCGCGCATCCTGCAGTTCGCGGGTTCTACGCCGCTCTACTGCGTGCTTGTTTCGCTCCTCTACGCGAGCCCTGTCACCGGGATCGTGCGCACGGAGACCGGCATCGCCTGAGCAGACAGTGCCGTATGGCCTGACATTACGGAGGTCCCTATGGATTATCAGGAAGCCATGGACTGGCTTGAACGGATCCGCCGGGCCGGGGATCGCCCCGGGCTCGAGCGGGTCCGAACTCTTTTGAGGGAACTTGGCGACCCGCAGGACGGGCTGCGCTTCATCCATATCACGGGAACGAACGGCAAGGGTTCTGTTCTCGCTTTTCTTGATTCCATTCTGCAGGAGGCGGGTCACCGGACCGGCCGTTATGTTTCTCCTGCCCTTTTTTCATATGAGGAGCGCTTCCTGGTCTGCGGGAAGCCCATATCGAAGGAGCGCCTGGCGCAGCTGACCGGCGTGACCGCAGAGGCCTGCGCCCGCATGGAGGCGCGCGGCGAGGAGCTTCCGACCATCTTTGAGACGGAGACCGCCATGGCTCTCAGGCTGTTTGCCGATGAGAACTGCTCCCCCGTCCTGCTGGAGACGGGAATGGGCGGCGAGCTGGACGCGACGAACGCAGTCACCACGACCGTTCTCTCTCTCTTTTCCGCCATCAGCCTGGACCATACCCAGTATCTGGGGGATACCACGGCAGATATCGCGGCCGTCAAGGCGGGCATCATGAAGCCCGGCGCCGCGGCCCTCTCCGATATCCAGCCGCCCGAAGCAGCCGCGGTGCTGCGTGAGCGCGCCGCTCTCCTCGGCATCCCCATCCGCTTCCTTAAGGAGGAGGAGCTCCGGGATGTCCGTCCGGGCCTCTTTTCGCAGCATTTTTCCTTCGGCGGCCTAAAAGATCTGGAGATCCGGATCCCCGGCACGCACCAGATCCGCAACGCCGCCCTGGCCGTCATGGCCGCGCAGGCGCTTACGGACCGGGGCTTCCGGATATCCGAAGAGGCAGTCCGCAGAGGGCTTGCCCATGCAAAATGGCCCGGAAGGCTGGAGATCCTGCAGCAGGATCCCCTCGTTGTCATCGACGGCGCCCACAACCCCGGGGCCGCAGCAGCGCTTATGGATTCTGTGGAAACCTGCTTCCCCGGAAAGAAGATCTATTATGTATTCGGCATGTTTGCCGACAAGGACCGGGAAGAAGTGATCCGTCTCACCGCCCCGCGCGCTGAGCATATCTTTACCGTGGAGACCGCGGACAATCCCCGCGCCTTCCCCGCGGAAGAGCTGGCGGCGCAGGTGTCCGCCGTAAACCCGCATGTGACGGCTGCCGGGAGCGCGGCCGACGGGCTTCGCATGGCACTGGAGCGGGCCTCGGCAGACGACGTCGTGCTCGTCTTCGGCTCTCTCTCCTTCCTCGGCGAGATCCGCAGCGAACTTGAATTTATCCGCATGGCCGGACTGATCGGCAGCGGAGGATGGAGTCCCGCGGCCGCGGGCCTTGGCAGGACAAGGGAGCTTCTGCGGCGCCTCGGCGATCCGCAGAAGAGCCTGCGCTTTGTCCATGCCGCCGGAACAAACGGCAAGGGCAGTACCTGCGCTATCCTCGCCCGCATCCTGCAGTGCGCCGGATACCGGACGGGCCTGGCCGTCTCTCCGCAGCTGGAGGATATCCGGGAGCGGTTTGTCGTTGACGGCAATGCGATCGGCAAGGAAGAGTTTGTCTCCCTGTCCCGGCAGGTGCTCGCGGCGGCAGAGGAGATGGAGGAGCATCCGAACCGCTTTGAGCTGTGCACGGCCATCGCTTTCTGCTGGTTCGCGAAATGCCGCTGCGACGTCGTCGTCCTGGAGACAGGGATGGGCGGCGAGCTGGACAGCACGAACGTGATCGAAGCCCCCCTTGCCTGTATCATCACAAGGATCGGCGCCGACCATACGCAGTATCTCGGGACCTCCCTTGAGGATATCGCAAAGGCCAAGGCCGGCATCATCAAAGAGGGAACGCCCCTGATCACCGTGCGTCAGACGGACGAGGTCCTTGCTGTTTTCAGAAAGACCTGCCGGGAAAGAAAAGCCCCGCTGCATATCGCGGCTCAGGCCGTTCCGGTCCCGGAAGAACGCTCACTGACGGGACAGACTTTTCTCTGGGAGGGCGGCCGCTTCCGGCTCTGCCTTCTCGGTGAGCACCAGCTTGAAAACGCCGCGGCGGCCCTGGAGACCGTACGCGTGCTGCGGGAGGCGGGAATGCCCGTCCCGGACGAGGCCGTCAGCGAAGCGCTCGCCTGCGTCCGCTGGCCGGCAAGGTTCGAAGTCCTCAGCGAGGACCCGGTCTTTATCCTTGACGGCGCCCACAATCCGCAGGGAGCAGAGGCGGCGGCCGCCGCTCTTAATACATGGCTTCCCGGGCAGCGCGTTCATTTTGTCATCGGAATGCTGCAGGACAAAGCCTGCGCGCAGTTCGTGCGCACCCTCCTGCCTTTTGCCGCTTCCTTTACCTGCATCCCCGCCCCGGGCCCGAGAGGCCTTCCGGCCGAAGAGCTCCGGGATCTGATCATCCGCGAAGAGATGCAGAGCGCAGGCGCTGCGGATCCGGTACCCGCGAGGGCCTGCCAAAGCGCCGATGAGGCCGCAGGCCTCCTCTTTTCGGAAGGGTGTTTCCCCGCGGCAGCGCTCGGATCTTTATCCATCGCCGCCGGGATCAGCAAAGCCGTAAAGGCCAGGGCGTTCTTAAACAAAAAGGAGTAAACGATCATGGGTGAGAAACTCACGGAAGCCGGCCCCCGCGTCGGCCTCGTGGTAGAGGGCGGCGGAATGAAATGCGCCTACAGCGCCGGCGTTCTGGACGCCTTCCTTGATGAAGGCATACAGTTTCCCTACTGCGTCGGCGTTTCGGCGGGATCCGCGAATACGGCATCCTACCTTGCCGGGCAGCGCGGAAGGAACATCCGCTTTTACATGGAGCATACGCAGGAGCCGGATTACTTCGGCGTGCGCCCCTATATTCATACCCGCAACGCCTTTAATCTTGAATATATTTACGGAACGCTGACAAACACGGGCGGCAGGGATCCCCTCGACTACGACGCGGTCATAAAAAATCCCGCCCGCTTCCGCATCGCGGCGACCGACGCGGAAACAGGCAGGCCTCATTACTTTGAAAAAACGGATATGGGTCCGTACGATTACCGGGTGATCATGGCGTCCTGCGCGCTCCCGGCACTCTGCCGTCCGGTGCAGGTCGGTGACCGGTTTTATTATGACGGCGGCGTTTCCGACGCCATCCCCGTGCAGCGCGCCTTTGATGACGGCTGCGACAGGGTCGTGGTCATCCTCTCCAAGCCGCGCAGCTTTGAGATGGCGCCCGAAAAGTTCCACTTTGCGTACTCCCTCGCCTGCCGCAAATACCCGCAGACCGTAAAAGCGCTGGAGAAGCGTCATATCATGTACCGCGGTCAGCAGAAGCTGATGTACCGGCTGGAGTCGGAGGGAAAGGCATTCCTTTTCAACCCTTCGGAAGATCTCCGGATGAGCACCTACTCCATGGATCCGGAAGCGAACCTCGTTCTCTATGAGCAGGGGATCGCCCACTGCAGGGAGCGCTGCGAAGAGCTTAAAAGGTTCATGTCCGGCGAGTCCTGAAGGATCAGCAGGAGGCAAGCGCCTCCAGCGCCGTGAGGATCTCTCTCTCCTCTCCGAGGGCCGCCGCCTTTGCCCCTTCATTATAGGAAGAGACGCCTTCGCGCAGATCGGCCTGCCACTCGACGACGACGTTCAGGATACTGCAGGCCTGTACGCCCCTGCATGCGGCGGCGGCCAGCAGGGCGGCCGTTTCCATATCGGAGGCCGTGATCCCCTTCGCGGAATAGAACGCGTCCAGATCGACCTTCCCGTCACTGTACAGGCGGTCGTGGCAGCGCGTTGAGCCGACCGTGTGCGGATAGCCCAGTCTCTGCGCGGCCTGCCGGCAGCTTTCCGCAAGATCCGCGTCGGCAGAAGCGAAGCGGATAAACCCCGCCTCCTCCTCTTCTTCGCGGCTGCGATCTCCGTTCAGCTCCTGCGCCGCGTAGCGCAGGCTCCCCATATAGGTCTGGCTTGCTCCGTCGTCACAGACGGCACGCTCGCAGATCACAAGGTCTCCCAGTCTGAGAGAGGACTGCAGAGCGCCGCAGCTTCCGATCCGTATGACCTTCCGGACCCCGATATCCGCCAGCTCCTCAAGGCCGATCGCCGTGGATGCGCCGCCCATGCCCGTGGACATCACGATGATCCTTTTCCCCCTGTAAGTACCCGTTACGCTTCTGTATTCACGGTTAAAAGCCTCCTCGCGCACATCCTTCATGTGCGCCGCTGCTGCGAGCACCCTCGCCGGATCGCCCGGAAGGATGGCCGCGTCCGCGCCGATGGTACTGTCAAGTCTGATATGCGGCATTTTCCCCATCTTAAGCTCCTCCTTGTGCTGGGTTTCGGGTTTCATTATACGTTATATTATACTCGCTTTCTTTTATATTATATTTAATATTTTTTCTCTTTCTTCCCCCTTTCTTAGATGATATAATTCATCTTGGAATTTAAGGATCACTATCAACAGTTTGTTCTGTAAGGAGGAACAATTTTATGAAAAAGACTCATCTTATTCCGTGCGCGGCACTCGCGCTTGCGATGTGCGCTCTTCCGCTCTCCGCGGCGGCGGCGCCGTCTTATCAGGAGGCAGAGGAGCAGCAGCTTGACAAGTCCATTGAAGAAGCGCTCGTCCTCTATGATGCTGAGGTTGAGGCTATCGCCGAAAACAACATGGGCGGCAGCGAAGAATTCACCTTAACGCTGGATCCCATTGCGAAGCTCATGTTCGGGCAGATGCTTCCTGTCGACATCTCCTGGCTCGACAGCGCATCCTTAAAGGCAGACGTCTCCCTTGGTGAAGACGATATTCTTGAATACCTTCAGCTTCTGCTCAATGACACTTCCGTTCTGAATGCAAACATTGACATGAACATGACGGACGAGGCATTGTACATGCAGCTCCCGGACCTCTCCGAAAAGTTTATCCGCATGCTCTTCTCCGAGATGGAGACGGCCCAGGAGGATGCCGAAGAGGAATTCGGGGATGATTGGGAAGAAGGCTTCTCCTACTCCGCAAGCACGCAGCTTTCCGGAGAGCAGATCGCCGCTCTTCTTACCTTTGTCCGCGCTCTTCCGGAGAACCTTCCGGCCACGGCAGATGTCGGCGCTCTTCTTGAGCGTTACGGAAAGCTGATCATCTCCCATCTGCCGGATGCGGAATCCACCCCGGATAATCTGGACGTGGAAGGCATCTCCCAGGAATGCGTCAAATATGACGTAGACCTCTCCTCGAAGGATTTCTTCGACATCGTGATCGATTTTATGCAGACACTGAAAAGCGACGAAGACTTAAAGACCATGATCGTTGACATCTGCGGCGGCGATACCACTGCATACGACCAGCTGATCTCCTCCGTCGACGGGTTCCTCGAAGAAAACGCGGACATGGATCCCGAGTCCCTTCCCGATGATGCTCTTCTTACCATGAACGTCTGGTATGATGAGAACGCGCAGAGCGTTGCCGGCCGTCAGATCACCATGCACGACGAGTACAACGGGGATACGACGCTGGTCTGCGCTTATCCTTCAAACGATGAAGGCACTGCCCTCTATCTGGCCATGAACCAGGCAGACACAAATCTGGTATTCTACGGCACAGGCACTGTAGACGGTGATCTCCTTGCAGGCACCTACCATCTGTATATGGGAACGTTCCCGCTCGCGGACGTGACCGTGACCGACTGGAACGTGTCTACGGCGGTGAGAGGCCAGTTTAACGGAGCCATCAAGATCACCCCGTCTGTTATGCCGATCCCGGAAGACGCTCCCGAAGAGCTCACCGGAATGATGTCATTCATTCAGGACTTCTCTGTCGACATCGAGCTTATGAATGACCCCGCATATGCCGACTGGACCATAGCGCTCAACTATCTGGACACCCCCTGTGCTTCTCTGAACGCCAAAGTCGACACGACCGAAGCACCCGAGCTTGAGCCGGTTCCGGAGGATGCCGAGATCATTTCCGCCTCCGACGAGGAAGCCATGGCAGAATATCAGAGCGAGATCGACCTTAGCGCGATCACGGAAAAACTTCTCGCCGCAGGCATGCCCGAAGAGGCAGTCGCGGAGATGTTCGGCGCGGAAGACGCCGGTGAGGCGCAGACCGAACTCGCCGGTTGATAATGCCCGAAAATCAAGCATGCAGGCTGGACCCCGCTTGGATACTTCGTATTCTCCAACGCGACACAGGAGTGATCAGGCA
>CAJOLD010000065.1 GCA_905235435.1 uncultured Lachnospiraceae bacterium | reverse complement strand
GCTGCTTTCGTGGTATGATTCTTTAGTGCGTTTCTAAGGGAGCGCCTTCATTTTTTACCATCTAAGATCTCACATAAGGAGAGCAGCATATGGACACGTTATTGTATATCCTGAAAAGGATCGTCATCTCCATCTTGACGCTGCTTCTGGTCGCGGCTATCACCTTCTTCCTGATGAATGCTATCCCCGGAAGCCCCTTCCTGACCGAAAAATCCACGCCCGAACAGATCGCGCTCGCGAACGCCAAGTACGGCCTGGACAAGCCGCTGGTCGTACAGTTCGCCAATTACATTAAGAATCTCTGCCACGGAGATATGGGTATCTCCCTGAAGATGCAGCAGGATACCGCCGTCACGAAGATCCTGTTCGGGCAGGGCAAGTTCATCCTCTCCATCAAGATCGGCCTCCTGGCGCTTCTCGTGGCTGTCCTGCTGGGCATCCCGACGGGCGTTCTGCAGGCCTACTACCGGGGCGGCGTACTGGACAATATCCTCCGCGTCATCACGACACTGGGGATCGCAATGCCCAGCTTCGTCGTCGCCACGCTGATGCTCTTCAGCTTTGCCGTCAGCCTCCAGATCCTTCCGGTGCAGTCGAATTCACTGACGACTGCCTCCGCCTACGTCATGCCCGTCATCACGCTGGCGCTGAGCCCCTACTGCCGCATCGCCAAGCTCACAAGGACCAGCATGCTGGACGCGATCAGCCAGGACTATATCCGCACCGCCCGCGCAAAGGGACTTAAGACAAAAACGATTCTTTTCAAGCACGCGCTCCGCAATTCCCTGATCCCCGTGATCACCTACCTGGGGCCGCTGACCGCAGGCATCATCACCGGTGCTCTCGTCGTAGAACAGATCTTCCATATCCCCGGTCTCGGAGACTATTTCGTCTCCAGTATCCTGAACCGCGACTACCCGATCATCATGGGCACGACGCTGCTTCTCGCCGCGCTGATCATTTTTATGAACCTGGTCGTGGATATCGCATATAAACTTGTTGACCCGAGGATCAATATCACCAAGAAAGGAAACTGATGATGGACGGAAAGAAAGCATTTCAGTTGTTTCAGCCGGACACCGACTCCATCCTCGCCCTGAATCAGTTTTCAGACGGGGATTTCGAACCGGCGTCACAGGATGAAAAGCAATCGGTCGTACAGATGCACAAGAGCGTTTCCTACTGGCAGGACGCGTGGCGCAGGTTCAGGAGCAACCCGGTCTCCATGGGAGCCCTGATCGTATTTATCCTGATCCTGATCTTCTCCTTCATCGGGCCGATGTTCGTTGAATACAGCTACGAGGACCAGTACCGCAGCTCGCAGAAGCTGGGTCCCATGGAGTATTCCGAAACGGAGCAGATGGCGATCGATCTTCTTAAAAGCGGCGCGGACGGGATCTACGCGACCTCGCTCAAGTCCGGCTCCCTGACCGCGATCAAGAAAGGGAACTGGTACATCACCTCCGGCGGCAGGACCTGGGCCTTTTCACTGGAAAAGACTGTGGAAAAGGCGACCCTGGTCCTCGATGCGGACGCCGAAGTTCCTGTCTGTATCGGAAAGGATAAAGATTACGAGGATGGCGCCTTCAAGGAGGTCACCCCCGTTGAAACAACGGACACGCCCGCGGAGGACGCACAGGAGCTTAAGCTCAGCACAAGAGTCTTCCCGCATGTTTTCGGAACGGACTCCCAGGGCCGCGACCTGATGGCAAGGTGCATGTACGGATCCCGCGTTTCCATCATCATCGGTGTTATCGCCGCCCTGATCGTTCTTGTTATCGGCGCGCTCTACGGCGCGATCTCCGGCTACTGCGGGGGCCGCGTGGACTTCGTGATGATGCGTATCGTCGACCTGATCTATTCCATCCCCGACGTCCTGATCGTCCTGCTGCTGCAGGTCGTCCTCAAGGCGCCGCTGCAGAACTGGTTTGACACCTCGAATTTCCCGCTGGCAAAGGCGCTCAGCACCCTCGGCGTGGGCATCGTGAGCATCTTCATCACCTTTGCTCTCCTGTACTGGGTCGGCATGGCCAGGATCATCCGCGGCCAGGTCCTCCAGCTCAAGGAGCAGGAATATGTGATGGCGGCGACAGTGCTCGGCGCGAAGCCTTCCCGGATCATCCGCAGGCACCTGCTTCCGAACTGCGTCGGGCAGCTGATCATCCAGACCTGCCTGCAGATCCCCTCGGCGATCTTCCTTGAGTCGTTCCTCTCCTACCTCGGACTGGGCGTCTCCGCGCCGATGGCTTCGCTCGGATCCCTGTGTTCCGACGCGAAAGAAACGTTCCTGCTTTTCCCGTACCGTCTCCTGTTTCCGGCCCTGCTGCTGAGCCTGATCGTTCTTACGCTCAACCTGGTCGGCGACGGTCTGCGCGACGCACTTGACCCGCGCCTGAAGAGTTAATGGGGAGGGACCTAGAATGAGTGAAAATCTTCTTGAAGTCAAAGACCTGAAAGTGTCCTTCTTCACCCATGCCGGTGAGGTCAAGGCGGTCGACGGCATCACCTATTCGATCAAAGAACATGAAGTCATGGGCATCGTCGGCGAGTCCGGCTCCGGTAAATCCGTCGAGGCCTATTCGATCATGGGGCTTCTCCAGAAGCCCGGAAAGATCATCGGCGGCAGCGTTACCTTCGACGGGGAAGATCTCCTTGCCTACAGCGATGATCAGTACAGAGAATTTCGCGGGAACAAGGCAAGCATGATCTTCCAGAACCCCATGACCTGCCTGAACCCGGTCTACACGATCGGCAACCAGCTCACCGAGGCGCTCCGCTGCCACAATAAAGAGATCTCCAGGGACGACGCGTGGAAGAAGGGCATCGAAATGCTCGAAATGGTGGGCGTAAACAACCCAGAACGCCGTATGCGCCAGTATCCGCACGAATTCTCCGGCGGCATGCGCCAGCGCGCTATGATCGCGATGGCTCTCATCTGCAGCCCCAGACTGCTGATCGCCGACGAGCCGACCACGGCCCTTGACGTGACCATACAGGCGCAGATCCTGGACCTTATGAGGGATCTCCAGAAACAGACGGGCATGGCGATCATCTTCATCACCCACAACCTCGGCGTGGTAGCCGAGATCTGCGACCACGTGACGGTCATGTACGCCGGCCACGTGATGGAGCAGGGCCCGGTGGACGATATCTTTTACAGCCCCGCGCACCCCTACACAAAGGGGCTCATGCGCTCGATGCCGAACCTTGACGACGAAAAGGGAAAGAGGCTCATCCCCATTGAGGGAACACCCGTCGACCTGCTCGACCCGCCGAAAGGATGCGCCTTCGCCCCCCGCTGTGAGCACTGCATGAAGGTCTGCCTTACAAAGCAGCCTCCCATGACGCAGATCACCGATGAACACTATTCCTCCTGCTGGATGCACATTCAGCAGATGAGGGCACAGGCCGCGGCAGCAGACGGGGAGGTGAGCAAATGAGCGATGAGCGCAAAAAGCTTCTCGAAGTCGAAAAACTTCGCAAATACTTTCCGGTAAAGAGCGGTTTCATGAAGCAGTCCTATGTACAGGCCGTCCAGGACGTTTCCCTGTTCATTTACGAGGGTGAGACCCTGGGCCTTGTCGGCGAGTCCGGCTGCGGCAAGACGACCTTCGGGCGGTCTGTTCTTCAGATCTATGAGCCGACCTCCGGAAAGATCATCTATGACGGCGATGCGATCTATGACAGCGGGAGCCGCAAAAAAGTGGATATCCTTCCCTACCGGCGCAAGATGCAGATGATCTTCCAGGATCCCTCCGCGTCCCTCGACCCGCGCATGACCGTCGGCGAGATCGTCGGCGAAGCCCTGGACATCCATGGTCTCTATCCCGGAAAGAAGGACCGTCAGGACCGGATCAGCGAGCTTTTGACGCAGGTCGGACTGAACAGCGAGCACGCCAACCGCTTCCCGCACGAATTCTCCGGCGGGCAGCAGCAGCGCATCGGTATTGCCCGGGCACTGGCCGTGGAACCGCAGTTCATCGTCTGCGACGAACCGATCTCCG
This sequence comes from uncultured Lachnospiraceae bacterium, assembly GCA_905235435.1. Taxonomy (GTDB): domain Bacteria; phylum Bacillota; class Clostridia; order Lachnospirales; family Lachnospiraceae; genus CAMOKZ01. The sequence goes on along the minus strand of CAJOLD010000065.1, from coordinate 8,098 downwards.
CGCTGGACGTTTCCATCCAGTCGCAGGTCGTCAACATGCTGGAGGATCTTCAGCAGCAGATCGGACTGACCTACCTGTTCATCGCGCACGATCTTTCCGTCGTCCGGCACATTTCGAACCGGATCGGCGTCATGTATCTGGGCTGCCTGGTCGAGCTGGCGGAGAGCTACGAGCTCTGCGCGTCTCCCATCCATCCCTACTCAAAGACGCTGCTCTCCGCCGTTCCTCTGACCGATCCGGAGAAGAACCGCCACAGGCAGCGCATCCTGCTGCAGGGCGATATCCCGAGCCCGCTGAACCCGCCCTCCGGGTGCCGGTTCCACACAAGATGCCCGTACGCGACCGACCGCTGCGCGCAGTCCATGCCGGAGCTCAAAGAGTATTCTCCGGGCCACTACGCGGCCTGTCATATGCTGGACAGCTGACGCAAAAAAGAGTACACTGATTGAAGGATCATACGGGCGGCAGAGGGCCGCCCTGCATGATAGAAAATCATGAGGCGGCCGCGGGCCGTCAAAAAAGAAAAAGGAGGAGCAACTTATGAAAAAGGCAGCATCGATGTTACTTGCCCTTGGTCTGGCAGCAGCATGCATGAGCCCTGTCGCATTCGCGGAAGATGCCGGAGAATTCAACTTCAAGGCCTGCATCGCTTCCGAGCCGGAGACCCTGGATCCGAACCTGGAGTCTTCTGTCGACGGCGCGACCTACGCCATGCATCTTTTTGAAGGTCTGATGACCTACGTCTCCACCGGAGATTCCGTTGCCACCGATGGCTCCGACACCATGGAGCTTCTGGTCCCGGATTTCGGTCAGGCAGAGTCCTATGAGGTCTCTGATGACGGACTTACCTACACCTTCAAGCTTCGCGACGACATCGTATGGAGCGACGGAGAGCCCGTCACCGCAGGCGATTTCGTTTACTCCTGGAAGAGGATCGTCGATCCCGCGACCGCTGCTGACTACGGCTATCTTCTTGACGGCATCGTTGAGAACGCCGCTGCTATCCAGGCCGGCGAAGCCGAGCCGGATACCCTCGGCATCACCGCTGTTGACGACAAGACCCTCGAGATCAAGCTTGAGTCCGAATGCCCGTATTTCCTCGGCCTCTGCGGTTTCGCGGCTCTTATGCCCCTGCGCCAGGATGTGATCGAAGAGTTCGGCAATGAGTGGACCGATCCGGGCAACCTGGTAGGCAACGGCCCCTATGTCCTTACCGACTGGGTGCATGACAGCTACCTCGAGATGACCCGCAGCGAGACCTATTACGGCGGCGACGCAGGTCCCGACAAGATCACCTGGTACCTGAGCGACAGCCAGACCTCCATGCTTGCTTCCTATCAGGGCGGCGAGTATGACTTCTTTGATGATATCCCGACGGACCAGATCGAAACGCTGACCGCTTCCGGCGATGCCCATGCCGCTCCGCAGATCGGTACCTACTATCTGTACCTGAGCGCAAAGAACATCCCCGACTGGAGAGTCCGCGCGGCCATCTCCCTTGCGATCGACCGCGAGAACATCGTCGAGAACGTAACACAGGGCGGACAGCTTCCGGCTACCGGTCTCGTTGCTGCCGGCATCACCACCGCGAACGATGAAGACTGGACCGAGGTCTACGGCGATGTGACCACCAAGGCTCTGTCCGAGCTGTATCCGGACTATGATCTTGAGACCTACTCCGGCCGCTGCGAGCTGGCTGAAGCGCTTCTGGAAGAGGCTGTCGCCGACGGTTATGACGCCTCCGCCACCATCAACTACGAGTACAACACCTCCGAGAGCCACAAGGCGATCGCGGAAGCCATCCAGGCTGACGTCTCCTCCGTTCTCGGTCTTGACATGAAGCTTGCCAACTCCGAATGGCAGACCTACACCAACAACCTCGGTGAGGACAACTTCGGTGTTGCCCGTCTCGGATGGATCGCCGACTATGACGATGCCAGCACCTATGTTGAACTGTTCACCAACGGCAACAGCTACAACTACGGCGAGTGGGTCAACGACGAGTACACCGACCTGGTCAACCAGGCCAAGGCCCTTCCGGGCAGCGAAGAGCGTGACGCTCTGATGGCACAGGCCGAAGAGCTCATGTTCGGTGAGGGCGGATATCCCTGCGCTCCGCTGTACTTCTACGTACAGCAGTACTGCATCAAGAGCAATATCAAGCACGCAGGCTGGACCCCGCTTGGATACTTCGTATTCTCCAACGCGACACAGGAGTGATCAGGCAGCTTTTCTTAAGCTGATCATCGATCAATCATAAGTAAAATTTGGCGGCGGCCGCTCCGGGAATATCCCGGCGCAGCCGCCGCTGTTTATGTCTGCTGTATTGTTCCGCCGGGCCTTACGCCTCTCCGTCCAGCCCGATCTCCGCCGCGTGCTCTTCCATTCCGTTTATGCTGATCTGCGCGACGTCGCGCACATCCATCCCGAGCATCTCGCAGCCCTGCAGGATGGTCTCGCGGCTGCACTTTGCCGCGAACTTCTTATCCTTGAACTTTTTCATGAAGCTGGAGATCTTGATCTGGTGGATCCCCTCCGGGCGCATCCTGGCGTAGGCCTGGATGATGCCGGTCAGCTCGTCGATCGTAAACAGGCTCTTTTCCATGTTTGTCTCGGGCTTCACGTCCGTGCAGATTCCGTAGCCGTGGCTCATGATGGCGCGCACGTCCTCCGCGGGGACGCCGGCCGCAAGCAGCGGCTCCTCGGTGTGCGCCAGATGCTCGTCCGGGTATTTTTCATAGTCATAGTCGTGCAGATAGCCGACGGCTTCCCAGTGCTCCCTGTCTTCCCCGAAGTGGTCCGCCATCGCTCCCATCGCAGCCATTACATTCAGCGCATGGATGCGGAGATGTTCCTCCGTCACCGCGCTGTCATTCAGTTCCTTTGCTAGTGTAAGCATTCCGCTTTCCCCCTTATGAATAATAAATCTCGCTGTCCATTGTATATAATCACGAATCTGTTGTCAAACCGATCTTTGGATTGACATCCTCCTGATGCGTGCTATAATAAGTATGAACATATTATCTTTTGTTCATATGTTAATAACAGGAGGAAGTGACTATGAAAAAGACGTATAAGATCGATGTTGACTGCGCGGCCTGCGCGGATAAGATGCAGGACGCGGCCTGCCGCACACCGGGCGTAAAGGACGCCGTTGTTTCCTTTATGACCCTGAAGATGAAGGTGGAATTTGAAGACGGGGCAGATCCGGACGCCGTCATGCAGCAGGTCCTTGCAAACTGCAAAAAGGTCGAAAGGGACTGCGAGATCTTTTTCTGATCGGACGGGAGGAATTAAATTATGAAATCACTGACCAAAAAGCAGAGGAAAGTGCTCGGCCGCATCATTACCGCCGCGGTCATGCTCCTCGTCCTCGTCCTGGTCGATTCCCGTCTTGATCCCTGGTATATCAAGCTCCTGCTCTACCTTGTCCCTTACCTCATCGTCGGCTATGACATCATTCTGAAGGCAGCGCACGGGATCCTGCACGGGCAGGTCTTTGACGAGAATTTCCTGATGGTTGTGGCGACGGCCGGCGCCCTGGGCGTCAGCATCTATGATACCATGCACGGCGAGTCCGGCTCTTACATCGAAGCCGTCTCCGTCATGCTTCTCTATCAGGTCGGCGAGCTCTTCCAGAGCATTGCCGTCGGCCGCTCCCGCAGGAGCATCAGCGAGCTGATGGACATCCGCCCCGACACCGCAAACATCGAGGAGGACGGCGAGCTCGTCCAGGTGGACCCCGACGACGTGGAGATCGGATCGGTCATTATTGTCCGTCCCGGGGAGAAGATCCCCATCGACGGCACCGTCATCGAAGGCTCCTCCTCGCTGAACACTTCGGCGCTCACCGGTGAGAGCCTGCCCCGGAGCGTCGAGCCGGGCAGCCAGGTCCTCAGCGGCTGTGTGAACCTCAGCGGCGTTCTGAAGATCGAGACGACTGCCGAGTTCGGCGAATCGACGGCCTCCAAGGTCCTCGACCTTGTAGAGAACGCGGCCTCCAAAAAATCAAGATCGGAAAACTTTATTTCCAAATTTGCCAAATACTATACGCCCATCGTATGTATCGCGGCCCTCGCCCTTGCCATCATACCGCCGGTCATTCTTGCCCTTACCGGAAGCGATCCGGCATTGATGTCCTGGGTCTACAGGGCCTGCACCTTCCTGGTCATCAGCTGCCCGTGCGCGCTGGTCATCAGCATCCCGCTCACCTTCTTCGCGGGACTCGGCGGCGCCAGCAGCGAGGGCGTCCTGATCAAGGGATCCAGCTATCTGGAAACGCTTGCGCAGGTGCGCACGGTCGTGTTCGACAAGACCGGCACCATCACGCAGGGCAATTTCGAAGTTACGGGCGTTCACCACAGCCCCCTCTCGGACCATGAACTGCTGCGCCTGGCGGCGCACGTCGAGAGCTCGTCCTCTCATCCCATCAGCGCCAGCCTCCGGAAGGCCTACGGTCTCCCGATCGACCGTGACCTGATCAGGGATATTCAGGAGATCTCCGGAGAAGGTGTGATCGGAAAGGTGGACGGCCATGAGGTGGCTGCCGGAAATCTCCGCCTGATGAGGCGGATCGGCATTGAGGCGAAGCCCTGCAGTCATCCCGGAACGATCGTCTACGTGGCTGTCGACGGGGAATACTGCGGCCATATCGTGATCTCCGACCAGATCAAGCCTTCCTCCGTGAAAGCGATCCGGGACCTTCATAACGCCGGTGTGAAAAGGACCGTCATGCTTACGGGCGACACGGCGCAGACGGCGGAAGCCGTCGCGAAGGAAGCCGGGATCGACGAATTCAGGGCCGGTCTTCTTCCCGCCGACAAGGTGACGGAGGTGGAGAAGCTCATGGAGTCTTCCTTGGGCCGCGACAGGCTGGCGTTCGTCGGCGACGGGATCAACGACGCGCCCGTGCTTGCGCGCGCGGATGTGGGTATCGCGATGGGTGCGCTGGGATCTGACGCTGCGATCGAAGCCGCGGACGTCGTCCTGATGGACGACGATCCCGTAAAGATCGCGAAGGGGATCCGCATCTCCCGCAAGTGCCTGCGCATCGCCCGCGAGAACATTGTCTTCTCGCTGTGCGTCAAGGCGGTCTGCCTGGTGCTGGGTGCGCTCGGGATCGCTTCCATGTGGCTTGCGGTACTCGCGGACGTAGGCGTCATGATCATCTGTGTTCTGAACGCAATCCGGGCATTGTACGACAACAAGCTTATCTAAGGAGAAACTATGCCTAATAAAGAAAACACGCAGGGTCAGGTCTTGACCCCGCTGGAACAAGAAGATCTTGGGCTCCTTGCGGACCTTTTCAAGGCCTTCGGGGACGTGACCCGCATCCGCATCCTCCATGCGCTCTCGCAGCAGGAGACCTGTGTCAACGACCTCGCCGGGATGCTTGGCATGACCCAGTCCGCCGTCTCCCACCAGCTGAAGATCCTCCGGCAGAACCGGCTGATGCGCGCAGGGACGGCAAACTGGTCTATTACAGCCTCGACGACGATCATGTGCATACGATGCTGCAGATGGGCATCGAGCATATCATGGAATAAAAAAGGCGGCCGAAGCCGCCGAATCAGAAGGGACGGCCCTGCGGGACCGTCCCTTCTTACATCTCTTTAATTACAGGATCACAGGCTCGCGGCGATGTCGATGTTCTCACCGCTGATGCCGATATGCGCGCCCTTTGCCGCCTCTTTGCTGTCCGGATGGGCAAGGAGCCATTTGTTGCGGGCTGTCATCCACCGGTCTTCCTCGTTTGCCGGTGTGATGGCAGGCTGCTCGGTGTTCGTCCCCTTCGGCAGCACGATGGCGGTCACAAAGCCGCCTTCGTCGGTCTGGCAGGGAGAGTAGTGGAGAGAGGTCGCGAAGACCTCCACGGCTGTGCCGGCAGGCACTCTGAAGGCTTTTACCTTTGAGGCGTCCACCACGCCGTCCTCGATCTCTCCGCGGAGCGCAAGCAGAAGGATGAAATCCTTCGTGCCGATGTTCACTTCGCTGTCCTTGTGATATTCAAGGCAGTTCAGCTTTGTGTTGTATCCCCAGCACAGTCCGAGCTGGATGGGCATACCGCCGTAGGCGCGGTCGCGCAGATCCTCAAAGATCGCACAGGCTTCCAGAGAATCGATCGCCGGCCTGTATGCGGTGCCCGCCTCGGGCATGGGGATCTTCTTCATGGCCTCGACAAGTTCTGTGGTATCATAACCTTCCAGCACATTTCCGTAAGGCTTGAATTCCGGGTCTGTCACACGAAAGATCTTCATAGCTCCTCCTTACTCCCCGCTCCGGGGTCTTTTTATTTTACAGCTCTTTATTTTGCGGACAGTGCCCTGTTGTAGTTGATCAGGCAGCCGTCCTCAATGATCTGTCTCTCGTCGTCCGTCAGCTCCCCGAGCTGCAGCTTAAAGGGCTCAAGCTGCCCGCCGCGCACTGCGTACGCGGTGATGACGCCGGCTTTGCTCCGAAGCTCCTCCAGGATGCCCGGGAGGAAGATATAATCCAGGTTGGCGAAGGGAAGGTCTCCCTCTTCGATCAGCAGCGGGAGCATGCCCCAGTTGATCAGGTTGGAGCGGTAACGCTTGGTGGCGTAGCTGTTCGCGATGTTTGCCCAGCCGCCCAGCACCTTCTGGCAGGAGGCCGCCTGCTCGCGGGCGGAGCCGTCGCCCGGCTTGACCGCGAAGATCGTTGAGCCTACGCCCGTGTTGGAAGCGTCCACCTCCGGGAAGCGGGTGCGGATCGCCGCAAGGACCTCTCCGAGCTCAGGCAGCGCGAGGACCGGATCGGATCCCGCCTCGATGGCCTTCTGTGCCTTCTGGACCTCCTTCGCGCGTCCGACGTACGCCGGATCCTTTCTGGAGAGCGCGAACTCCGCGAGTCCGAGCGGATTGGAGCGGTAGGACGAGGTCTCGCCCGAGGGGATCAGCTCGTCGGTGGTCGTGACCGGGTCGTGGATCTCGGAGACGACCTTCAGGATGAGGTTCTCCGGAAGCGCGCTCATGGCAGGCCAGTCCTTGATGTTCGGTCCCAGGCGGATGGGTTCGTCCGGATCCGCTTTGCCCTTGCTGTCAAAGACGCGGTTTGCGTAGATCGCGCTGTCATAGTGGTAGACCGGCCCGGTGAATTCGACATCCATCTCATCCGCGCCCGTCAGGATACCCTTATTGGCGGCTGTTGCCGCGATCGACCGCGCGTCCATGAGGGCGACGGAAGCGATCTGTCCGTTCTGGAGCTTGGAGCCCTCCCTGTTCGGGAAGTTCCTTGTCGAATGGCGGATACTGAACGCGTTGTTCGAAGGCGTATCACCTGCGCCGAAGCAGGGGCCGCAGAATGCCGTCTTGATCACGGCGCCGGCCTCGATCAGGTCGGCGGCGCGCCCGTTGCGGACGAGCTCCATATATACCGGCATACTGGCCGGATAAACGCTGAGCGTGAACGCGTCGTTTCCGATGAAGCGTCCGCGGAGGATATCCGCCGCGTCGCAGATGTTCTCAAAGCCGCCGCCCGCGCAGCCGGCGATGATGCCCTGGTCGACCAGGAGCCCCTTGTCCGTCAGCTTCTCCCGAAGCGAGAAGGGTACGTCCTCTCCCAGGCTGACCGCTGCCTTTTTCTCGACGTCCGCAAGGATGTCCGCAGCGTTCTCCTTCACTTCCGCGATCGTATAGGTGTTGCTCGGATGGAACGGCATGGCGATCATCGGGCGGACCTTCCCCAGGTCCACGCGGACCATTCCGTCGTAGTGGGCCGCGCTGCCGGGCTTCAGTTCCTTATAGTCGCCGCTCCTTCCGTGGATCTCATAGAATTCACGGATCTTTTCGTCCGTCGCCCAGATGGAGGAAAGACAGGTCGTCTCCGTCGTCATGACGTCCACGCCGATCCTGAAGTCCGCGCTGAGTCCGGCGACGCCGGGGCCGACGAATTCAAGGACTTTATTCTTTACATAGCCGTTCGCGAATACCGCGCCGATGATCGCGAGCGCCACGTCCTGCGGGCCCACGCCCTTCGCGGGCGTCCCCTCCAGACAGACGGCGATCACCTCGGGCATGTTGATGTCATAGGTCTGGCCCAGGAGCTGTTTGACCAGCTCGGGGCCGCCCTCTCCCACTGC
>CAJOLD010000064.1 GCA_905235435.1 uncultured Lachnospiraceae bacterium | reverse complement strand
TTCTGTAAACGGACAGACCATCGCCGAACAGATCGGCGGACAGATCTTTTCCGACTGCTGGGGCTATGTCTCCGGCGGCGATCCGCAGGGCAAGATAGGCCCGGTCCGCCACGGACGCGCTCACCTGCCGCGCCTCGAGCAGCCTGTCGGGCGTGCTGATCATGACCTGCCCTTTTGCGTCCAGGGAGATCTTTGTATAGCGCCCGCCGGTCAGTTCCTCCAGGATTCCGGAAGCTTCTTCGCCCAGGCGGGTGCCTCCCTGCTGCGCCATACTGCGGGAGAGCTTTTCGATCCTGTCCGCCGCAAGATCCAGCGCGGCCAGCTCTTCCTGCATGGAGCCCGTGCTGTCGGCTCTTCTCCTCTGCTCTTCCAGCTCCTGCTCCAGCAGATGCAGGCGGAAGGTCAGGCTCTGTTTCTTTTCTTCTTTTTCCTGCTGCGCCCCTTCCTTCTTTCCCTTTTCCACAAGGAGGCGCTCCCTCTCCAGCGCTCTTTCTCTCCGGGCCGCTCTCTCCCGCTCCTGCTCTCTTTGCAGTTCGCGCTTCAGTTCTGTTTCCGTGAGCGGACGCCCGGGATCTTCCGGGGATCCGTCCTTTCGTCTGTCAGATAAGATATCGCGCAGTGTCCGTCCGCAGAGCGCGAGCATGCCGGCGGCGATAACAAAAAGCAGGATGCGCGCCGCGGCCGTATCCGCGAGAACACCGCAGGCAGCGGCAAGGATGCCGCCCGCGCCGAGAAGAACGGTCATTCCCCGGACGAAGACCGGGTAGAAGCCCCGGCCGGCTCCCGCATCCCGGGGCGCCTCCTGGCGTCCGCTCTGCGCGTCCGGGAATTCCGTATCGGGGATCTCCCATATAGTCTGCCGGTCCCGGGGCGGCTCCTGCGGAATCTGTCCTGCGCCCTGCGGGTCCGCGGTCTCAGGGACCTGAGTCTGCCCGCCGGCCCTCTCTTCTCTTTGAAGCTCTTCCTGCACGAAGCGGATCTCCGTCTCCAGCTCGCGGATCCTGGAATCCAGCTCCCCCTGCGTCTCTCTTCTGCGGTCCTCCAGTTCTTTCCTGCGGGACTTTAAGAGTCTCAGGGCCTCATTGACATCCAGGCCGCCGTCCATGCTCTCCTGAAAGTTGATCATATAGCGCTGCAGCTCTTCGGCAAGGCCTTCGTCCGTGGCGCTGGCGCCCTGCGGGATAAAGACCGTGTTCAGGAAGGCCTGCTCGCTCATGCCGCAGAGGATCTCCCGAAGCTTCTCCTCCGGATCGTCCGCGGCAAGGCCGTCCGTCTCGCTGATCACCCGAAGCTGTCTGTCCTGTCTGTAAAAGCTGCGCTCGATCCGCCAGATCTTTCCTTCGCTTCGAACGCGCATGGCCCCGGCAAAATAGGCGGGGTTGTCCCAGGGCTGGCGGAGCATATACTCCTCCCCGCGCCGTCCCCGGCCGGTATCAATGCCGTAGAGCATCGCCCGGATAAATGCGTGCAGCGTCGTTTTCCCCGTCTCATTTTCGCCGGAGATGATATTGACGCCTTCATGAAGAGGCACCCTGTATTCCAGGAATTTCCCGAAGTGCCGCACGTTCAGTTCCAGTATCTCCATGATCCTCCTACCTGCCCTGCGCGCGCAGCAGCGCCTCAAGGCCAAGGCTGAGCGCCCGGCGCTCGACCGGGCTGGCCGGGTCTTTTCCGAAGCTGTCGATGTAGCTGCCGATCAGCCCGCCCCTGTATTTTTCCCGGAGTCCTTCGATATCAAGATCCGGCAGCGTCTCATCATCCACTGCCAGGACCATCCCGTACTCCGCGAGCCTGTCCGTATCAAACTGGATCTGCGGATCTCTGGTCCCGGTCAGCGTGACGCGGTAGATGTGCTGCCATCCCTTCTTTTCCATCTCCTTCTCCAGCCGGTCCCGGAGCGAGTAGGTCGTGTCCTCCGGCGTCACCGGAAGCGTGATCCTGACATACTCCCGCTTCGCCTTCGGCACGAAGGTGGTCCGTACCTTCCCATGCTCCCAGGTCCCAAGCACGTAGCCGTGCGGTCCCTCGTCCGCGCAGTCGATGGGCGAGAGCGCGCCGGCGTAGACGGCCCTGTCCGGAATGAGGGCCTGCGGATGATGGATGTGTCCCAGCGCGACATAGGAAAAGCCGCTGTGCGCGAACGTCCGGGCACTTAACGGAATGTGCATGGCGTCCCCGCCGTGCGCCAGAAGGATGCGGCATCCGTTCCCGCGGGCCGGTGAAAGCCCGTCGTAGAGCGGAGAAGTGATCTCACTTTGATGGTAGCTGAAACCGTAGACCTCCGTGTGGATCTCCGGGAAGCGCACACACTCGCACTCCGCGGAGGACAAAAAGGCCACGTTCCTGTTCCACTGAAAATTCTCCCAGGCGCTGCCGGGGCCGATATGATCGTGGTTTCCCGCGATCAGGGCCACCCGCGCGGAGGGCAGGGTGGAAAACAGGTAATTGACCTCCCGCAGCTCCTCCTCCCCCGGCGGCCGGTGGAAGAGATCCCCGGAGATCAGCACCAGGTCCGCGCCGGCCTCCCGCGCGTCCGCGATCGTCTCCCGGAAGGTATCCCATATCTCATCCCGCCTGCTCTTCGACCAGGCGGCGCGTCCGTCCGGAGAGGCCCCCAGGTGAACGTCCGCAAGATGTATAAATGTCATTTTTCCGTTATCCATGGCTTTCTCCTGCAAAACAGCCGTTTTAGAGAAGTATAGCATAGAATTTCCAACCGTTCTATGCTATACTTCTTTTGATATTGTTTGGCGGCTCTGCGCCGCATCGTGCACTTTTTTCCGGAAGGGGGAACATCAATGGGTTTTGTTAAGGAATTCAAAGAATTCATCATGCGCGGCAACGTAATGGATATGGCTGTCGGCGTTATCATCGGCGGTGCTTTCAGCGCGATCGTCACCTCCCTGGTTGACGATATCATCAGCCCGCTGCTTGGCTGCTTCGGCGGCATGGATTTCAGCGAGCTGGCTATTCCGCTCGTCGGCGATTCCAAGCTGCTCATCGGCAACTTCATCAACGCGGTCATCAGCTTCCTGATCATCGCCCTTATCCTGTTCGCGATCATCAAGGCGGCAAACGCCGCTTCAGCGAAACTGAAGAAGGAAGAAGAGGCAGCTCCCGTTACCAAGATCTGCCCGTTCTGCAAATCCGAGATTCATATTGAAGCCGTCAAGTGCCCGTTCTGCGCATCTGATGTTGCGGAATAATTCACCTATGAATCAGACCGCCCGGTCCTCTATGGACCGGGCGGATTTTTTTACCACTATTTCTTACTGCTTTCTGAATACGATCTCCCCCGTCGCGGGATCCATGCTTTCTACGATCGCGAGAGATTCTACCCGGATCCCCTTGTCCCGGATCAGCTTTCCTCCCGGCTGAAATCCCTTCTCGACGGCGATACCTACGCCCTCGACCGTCGCGCCCGCGCTGATCAGAAGGTCGATCAGTCCGTTCGCCGCGCTTCCGTTCGCGAGGAAGTCGTCGATCACAAGGACGTGGTCTTCCGGACCCAGGAACTTTTTGGCGACAACTACGTCATACACGCGCTTGTGAGTAAAAGACTCGACCTTCGTCACATACGTCTCGCCCGCAAGGTTGATGCTCTGCGCTTTCTTGGCAAAGACAACAGGCACATGAAACTCCTGCGCGGTGATGCAGGCGATCCCGATGCCGGATGCCTCGATCGTAAGGATCTTATTGATCGGCCTGTCCGCAAACAGCCGCTTAAACTCTTTTCCCATCTCCGCAAAGAGATCGACGTCCATCTGATGATTCAGAAAGCTGTCCACCTTGAGCACGTTGCCTTCCATCACAATGCCGTCTCTGCGAATTCTCTCCTCAAGCAGCTTCATTCCCGTTCTCCTTTCCCTATATCATTATTGCCGGCAGATCCAGCCAAGCAGCTGCTCCGCGCTGTCCGCGAGGAAGTCCGCGCCGAGCATCTTCAGCTTTTCTCTGTCCCGATAGCCCCATGTGACCAGTGCGACCGGAAGATGTGCCGCCCGCGCGGTCTTAAAGTCGACCTCTGAATCCCCCACATAGAGCGTCCGCTCCGGCGCGGCCCGCATCTGCCTCATTGCCTCCAGCACGGAGTCCGGCTCCGGTTTCCGCCGGATCCCCGGCCGCTCTCCCACCGCAGCCTCGAGCACGTCTTCAAAGTACAGGGAGGCGAGCTCCCTGACCGCCGTGTCTCCCTTGTTGGAGACGATCGCCTGGCGGACACCCATCCGGTGAAGCGCGGATGTAAGCTCTTCGATCCCGGGATAGGGCCTGGTCTTGATGCGGCAGTGGCCGTCATACCATGCCGAATACTCCTTCAGCATCTGTTCAAACTTTTCTTCTTCCATTTCTTCCGGGATCATGGATCTGAGAAGGACCCGCGCCCCGTTCCCGAGCGCCGCTCTCACATCGGCACTGCCGCGCGGCTCATAGCCGCGGGTCTTCAGGATATGGTTTACGCTGTCTGTCAGATCGTCCAGCGTATTGAGCAGTGTCCCGTCGAGATCGTAGATCACGGCGTCGCAGCGCGTGCACGCCGCAGGTGTCCGGTTGCCGTCTTCCCTCTTTTCCGTCATTTGCTCCTCCCGAGACAAAACGTCCACGTAAAGATAACGGGGCCCCTTTTAAGAAAGGAACCCCACGCTTAGCGGAGATGATGGGAGTCGAACCCATGCGCCCTTGCGGACCTATCGCATTTCGAGTGCGACCTCTTACGACCACTTGAGTACATCTCCATGCAGTTACTAATCCTATCACAGATTCGGCCCGAGAACAAGCAGAAATTCCCTACAGGCCCTGCTCCTGCCTGTATCTGCAGATGTCCGCCAGGCAGCAGCTGTCGCAGTACGGTTTGGTCCTCGCGGTGCAGACCGCTCTCCCGTGGTCCACGAATCTGTGGCAGAGCTGGTTTCCTTCCTCCGGCGGCACGATCTTCCAAAGCGCCTTCTCGACCTTCGCCGGATCTTTTTCCCCGTCCACCAGGCCGATCCTGTTCGAGAGCCGGATACAGTGGGTATCCGTGACGATCGCGGGCTTCCCGAACACGTCCCCCATGATGAGGTTCGCGCTCTTTCTTCCCACCCCCGGGAGCGCAAGAAGCTCCTCAAAGCTTTCCGGCACCTGTCCGCCGTACTTTTCCTGCAGGATCCGCATGCAGGCGCTGATGTCCCTCGCCTTGCTGCGGCCGAGCCCGCAGGGCCGCACGATCTCCTCGATCTCCTCCGGGGAGGCGGCCGCCAGCGATGCCACATCCGGGTACAGGGCGAAAAGCTCCGCGGTGATCACGTTGACACGGGCATCCGTGCACTGCGCCGCCAGGCGCACGGAAACAAGCAGCTTCCAGGCCTCATCGTAATCCAGCGTGCACTCTGTGTCCGGATATTCCGCCTTCAGTCTTTCGATCACACAGAGGGCCAGTTCCTGCTTCGTCATCATGCCGCTCCTTCCTCCCGCTTCCGGTAAGCTCCGCTTTCTGCAGCTTCCTGATGATTATAGCACAGATCCCCTCCCGCTTTGTGCAGTAAATTGTCACTCTGAACAGCTATTTTCTGTTATTTTAATTATTTTCATATAATTTTCAAAAAGCTGTTGACAAACAGATAGAGCCGCGCTAAAATAAAGTCAACAAAAAGAAAGAGAGTGAAAAAAAGAAGCGATCGCTAAAAAAGAAGAGAAATGTCATTCCGTAAAAGGGAGGGCACGCCAATGGGAGATTTGATTATCAGATGACCTCTTTTTTCACAAGTATCGGCAGAAACAATGCGATAACCATCATAGGATGAAAAGAGAAAGGACGCCATCAAAGAACAGGTACCCCAAAAGCGAAAGAACCATGAAAATTGAATAGGAACAAAGAATGAGGAAACGGAGGTTATAAGTGAAACTTACGATTATTCATTCATAGGGCTATCTGATGACGAGAAAATCAGATAGCCCTTTTCCTTTTACTATAAAGTTGTTAAATCATAACGGCAGGTGCCGGCACCTTATTTCCGGCTCAGCTCGAGCAGCTTTTCCTTCAGCTCAGCTTCCATGCGCGACAGATCTTCTTCCGCGCTCCTGCGCTTCTCCTTGCCCTCGGTCTGTACCTTAAGGACCTCGTCCAGCGTGGAGATGAGGGTATCGTTCGTATGCTTCAGCGTCTCAATATCCACAACGCCTCTCTCGGATTCTTTCGCGGCCTCGACCGAAGCCATCTTCAGCTTCTCGGCATTCTTCTTCAGCAGCTCGTTCGTGACCTCCGTCACCTCACGCTGCGCCTTCGCCGCCTGCGCGGAATGCTCCACGCCCAGAGCGATCAGCATCTGATTCTTCCAGAGCGGGATCGTATTGACGATCGTGGACTGGATCTTTTCGACCATCTCCGTATCGCTGTCCTGCACCAGACGGATCTGCGGCGCTGTCTGCAGCGCGATCATGCGGGTCAGCTCAAGGTCATGGATCTTCTTCTCAAACCGGTCGCAGAGTGCCTCGAGATCCTTCGCGGCCTGCGCGTCCTCGGCAAGACCGGAGGCCTCCGCCTTCGCGATCGCCGCAGCGAGTTCTCCGTCACGGATCTCCTGCAGGCGCTTCTTGCCGGCCAGGATGTACATCGTCAGTTCCTTGAAATAGGTGAGGTTCATCTCATAGAGCTGATCCATCATGGCAATGTCCTTCAGGAGCTGCTGCTGGTGAGCCTGCAGTGCCTGCACGATCTTGTCCACGTTCACCTCGGCATCGTCATAGCGGGTCTTGAGCATCTGCGCCTTATTGACCTGCTTTTTGAATATGCCCAGAAGACCGCCTTTATCCTTTTCATCGACATCAAAGCCCTTCAGCTCGGTGACCAGGGTCGTGATCATATCGCCGACCTCGCCCAGATCCTTCGTCTTTACCTTCTCGAGTGCCTTCTCGGAGAAATCCGCCATGTGCTTCTGGGCTCCCGCGCCGTACTCCAGGACAGCCCCGGTGTCACGGATATCGATCGTCTTGCTGAAGGCATCGACCTGGGCCAGTTCCTCCTCGGTAAGTCCGGATCCGTCCGTCGCGAAAGCTGCTTCCGTTCCTGCCGGCTCTGC
>CAJOLD010000063.1 GCA_905235435.1 uncultured Lachnospiraceae bacterium | reverse complement strand
CGGTCTGCAGATAAGCGCGGCCGCTCTCCCGGATCTCCGCGGCCAGCGGAGAATGCAGGACTTCCATACTGTCGCTCGCGGACTGCACGCGCAGGCAGATTCTGAAATTCGAATTGCTCCAGATCTGCTCATTCACCTGCCCGGCAGGCTTCTGGGTCGCCAGGATCAGATGGACGCCGAGGCTCCTTCCTATCCTCGCCGTGCTGATCAGCTCATTCATAAACTCCGGATACTGCGCCTTCAGCTCCGCGAACTCATCGACGACGATCAGAAGATTCGGAAGGGGTTCGCCTTCCCTTTTTACCCTCCACCTCCTGCGGTAACCGTATATGCTGTTCTGCCGGCATCCAGCCAGGATCCGCTGCCTTCTTTGGAGCTCCGCCCTGAGAAAGCGGAGCGTCCGCAGCGCTTCCCCGCCGTCGAGATTCGTGAGCTTTCCCGCCAGGTGGGGAAGCCCCTCGAAGGGATCCGCCATCCCGCCGCCTTTGAAGTCAATGATGAAAAAGCACAGCTCCTCCGGCGGATAATGCAGGGCGGCAGACAACAGGAGCGTCTGCAGCAGCTCGCTCTTCCCTGATCCTGTCGTTCCGGCGACCAGGCCGTGCGGGCCGTCACCACCCTCATGAAGATCCAGGGAAAGGATGCGCCCTTTTCTCATAACGCCGAGCGGGATCCGGATACTGACTGCGGAATCTTCTCTCCTCCATCGCCCTCCGGGATCCAGTTCCGAAGCGTTTGATACTCCCAGCAGTTCAAACAATGTGATCCTGCCCGGAATGCCGGCCTCCGCGCCGGGATCCGCGCAGACGACAGGCGCCAGCTTTCTGGCCGCCTCTTCCAGTCTGTCTTCATCGACCGCCGGCAGGCGGGCCGTCACCGGCGCGCGGCTGCCTTCCCGGTCGCAGATCTCCGCATGCCCTTCTCCCCGGAGAAAGACCAGGGCTGCGCATTGGGCAGGCAGCAGCTCCTGATGCGGGCAAAAGAACAGGAAAGACGCGCCGACCGCCTCCGCGCAGGAAAAGAACCTGCTCACGGGATGCATGCGGATCCCCCAGTCCCTGAATATGATGACTGCGATCTGTCTGTCCTCTCTGCCCCGCTCCCGCTGCCTCCCGGCCTTTTGGCGGCTGCAAAGCTCCGCATAAAGCTCATCCAGCAGTTTTGTTCTTGTCTCCTCGCTGCAGATGATCCTCCTTTTGTCTGTCCTGCGGTCATACAGATGCGGAAGCCATCTGCACCAGAGCAGGCCGCGGTCCGCCTCCGGATCAAGAAGGATATAGAGTTCCAGATCGCGGAAGGACTGCCGGCAGACAAGATCCAGCACCGCGATATCCACAAGCTGCTTCAGCTGGTCCTCCGGACCGGTCACCCCGATCACGCCGCACCTGCGGGCGGAAAGCCAGACGGGAGCGTCCGGGATCATCTCATACTGTGCGCTCAGTGCATTGGCTGTTTTTGCCAGCCGGTCGGCCGGGCCGATCTGCTCACGCTCTCCGGTCTCCACCTTGCGGGTGGAAGACCGGTTCCCGCTTCCGATCCGGATGTCCATAAAATCCGGATCCGAGGGGCTTCGGTCAAACAGGGTGCCGTCAAAAGCGTCTACGCTCTCAAGCAGTGCTTCCGGGCCCGGATACATCTGCTCCAGGCTCTTCTTTTCTTCGGCCCTGGCCAGCTCGATCTCCCTTCGCTTCGCGCTGATGTAATCCATATAGGTGCGCTCGCGTTCTTTCTTCCGCTTTCCCGCGGACCTCCTGCCTGCCGCGAAGGACGCGGCCGACACGCCGGCGCCGGCCATCAGGGACACCGAGCGGAGAAGGAGCATTCCCGCTCCTCCGGTCATGCCGCCCGAGAGCAGTACGACCGCAAGCATCGCGAGCGCGGGGATGCAGTGCAGAAGCTGGCCCGCTCCGGGAGGAGCAGGCTCCGGCCCGGGAGGCAGGACACGGATGGGCTCCTCACTCAGACAGGGAAGCATCCTCGCCGTCTTGATCGCGACCGGATAGGTCCAGGCGCTGCGGCTCTCCCGGCACGCCTTCTCCCAGGCGTCCGGCACCTGCCACCCCGTCCCCTGCGCCGCAAAGATCCCGCAGGGGGTGAGATACAGGGCCGTATCTTCAATGCGCAGCAGATCCAGCATGCGCAGTCTGTCTCCGATCCCCGCTTCCTGCCCGTTGATAAAGATCCTCACCGGGCCGGCGGCGGCGATCACCCGGTATTCTTCCTGATCCCTCTCCAGGATCACATGCCTTTTTCCCGGCCTCGCCGGATCGAGGAGCAGATCACTTTCTCCGGCTTCTGTCCCTGCGCGGAGGCGTCCCGGCAGCGGACTAAAGAGCCCGGCGCGCGCCCTCATTTCTCTCCGGAGCGAAACCGCCTCCCCTGCTGCTTCCTCAGGTGCCGCCTCCGACGCGTCATCCAGGAGCAGGCGTGTTCCGTTTCTGACCCGGAACTCCGAGACGAGGCCGCTCCCCGCCATCAGGCCGAAAGGCCACTGCGTCCGGATCACATAGGACGCCTCGCAGGAAGCCGGCAGGGAGAGTCCCAGCAGCGGCGCCAGGATACTGATAAGCTCCGGGACCCGGATATCCGGAGGGATGCAAAGATCCGTCGCTTTTCCCGTTGTCTTTGAGACCGCTTCAATGCTGATCAGCTCCGCGTCTCTCATTGGTATTCCTCATACCGGCGCTTCGCGGCGCGGACCATATCCGCCGTGACAGGGACTCTCTCCCCTCCCCGGAGGATCCAGCCGCACTCTTCTTCCCCGGTAAGGACCGCGTCAAACTGAAGGCCGGGGCAGAAAAGATACCAGAGCAGCGCGTCGTCAATGCCTTCCGGAAACCAGAAGCCCGCGCAGGTCTCTTCCGGGCAGGCCGGCAAAAGAGCCGCCTCCGGCAACAGCCTGCGGACGGGAGCGTCCTCGGGAAGCTCAGAGAGCGCTGCCTTTACAAAAGTCCCCTCCCGCAGATCCCCGTATTCCCGGACTTCAAGCATGTCGTATCCGTTCACGGCAAGCAGATCGGTCCCTCTCGTGACGGCCAGCTTTTCACCGGTGCCGTCTCCCGGCAGCTTTTGTCCCGGCACAGCCTGCAGCACTTCGCCGGTCCCGGCGTCTATCCAGACCTGCTTTTCCTCCCGCGGCCCGGGAATAACATTGGAACCTTCTCTCTTTTTAAGGTTTACGCCGATAAAAACGCCTTCACTGGTGACCGCGCTCTGCAGGCGGTGATCCGTGATCATCCACTCCTTCAGCTCGCCGCTCAGTATCTCCGCAAGTTCAAACCGCTGCACCTCCGCAAAGGTCTCCGCGCTGCAGACCGACACGGTAAACCGGTCCATGCTGACCTCCCGGTCGCCGGAAGGCAGGGTGCGCACGGATCCTTCCGATGCAAGAAGACATGCCGCCCGATCTCCCAGGTTTTCAAATGGAAGAAGCTCCTCTGTTCCGATCGCCGCGAGGACCCCCGGCGTCCCTTTTCCGTGTGCCGCTCTTTCCGCAAACGGACGCGTCTCGTACAGAAAAGAGCTCTCATTCCCGAACTCTTCTGCGTCTTCATCCCCTGCGCGGTGCGCGCGCGGCTCCATTCCTCTTCCGGAGCCGGAAAGAACGCCCCGAAGAAGGAAGACCGCAGCCAGAAATGCGGCCGCTGTCAGCACCCCGGGCACTGCCCGTCCTCCCTTCTGCCGCTCCTTTCTCATACACAATCACCTCCGCGGAGTTCTTTCTGCGAAAAGCCGCCTTATCGGAACAGGGCATAGAGCCCGAGATCCGGTCCAAAGCCCGCGGGATATCCGCCCGGAGCCATCGCTTCATCGTAGATCGCTTCCAGCTGTGAGAACAGCCTTCCGGTGCTCTCCCCGTTCATCTCAAACATGGAAGAGCCTCCGTAGAGAAGGGTCTGCATCTCTTCCGGGATCTCCTCTCCCCTCGAGGCATAGACCTGTTCGATCCGGTCCATGACACGCGCGCAGCCGGCGGGTTCTTTTCCACTTCTTTCCAGAAGGGCCCGGAGCCCTCCTTCCTCATGCACGCGAAGCGCCTCTGTCTTTTCCGGGCTGTAGTACCCGGAGCCGGAGAGCCCGTGTACAAGGCCTTCTCCCGGGACAAGGCCGGCGTCTCCGGCCTCGTAAACGCTCATTGATCCGAAGTAATAGCGGTGCATGAGCGCATCCTTTTGATCGATCGCCGCATCCAGTTCCCGGATCTCCTTCGCGTAGTCCAGGACATCCCCGATCAGGTCCGCCGCAGCGCCGGCATCACCGGCCATGAGCGCGGGCTCTCCCTCGGGGATCCTTATGCCGGCTGCCAAGGCCGCCTCACCAAGGCCGCTTTTTGCCGCGGAGATCTTCGCCCCGCTTTCATCGCCGAGCACAGCGTTTACAGATCGCCTGAGCAGAGAGATCATATGGCCGACGCCCGGAAAGCCGGCTGCGATCGATAGGATCTCCTGCCTGGTCAGCTCCTCGCCGAGCGTATCCCTGTCCCTCCGCAGAGCCTGCATTTCTTCCTCAAACACTTCGAACTGCATCGCGCCCGGATCACAGAGCACCTCGCTCCTGCAGGGCACGCGCAGGGTCTTTTCCCCGTACTGGAAGGCGTCCTCCCCCCACAGAGCGCCCGAAAGATACCGGACATGATAGTCAAGCCCGAAGGAATACCGGTCCCCCTGCTGCTTTGTAAGGCCGGTCACGGTGCTCCCGTAAAATGTACCTTCCGAAAGGCCGGTCTCATAGGCAAAGCCGCCTCCCTCTCTGAGGGCTTCGGCTCCGAAGATCCTGCCCTCTCCGCAGGTAAGATCAAAGACCTCCTCGCTGCAGGCGCAGGCCTCCAGCGCTCCCCAGAGAGCATTCTCCGCGGCGGCGGCATGCATCTCCTCCTTCTCCCCGGGAGACAGCAGGCCGGAGCCGGCAAGGGCTCCGGCGCTGAGCGACTTCAGGACCTTGTCTGAAGTTTCCTTCATGGATGTCAGCCAGGCCTGTCCGAAGGAATGATGATCCCTGTCCCCATAGGGGGAACACATCAGATCCGTATAGAGCATTCCGTTCAGATATTTCTGCGCGCACATCTCTCCTTCTGATACAAGATCGGCCCCAAGCAGCGAGTGAAACGCGGAGCAGGCCAGGATCAGGGAGGATTCGGAGAGCGCCTCCGGGTCTTTCCGAAAGGCCTCCTGATATCTTCCGCCAAGCAGATCCCTGAAAAAATCCCTGTCGTCCTCTGTCTTTATACCGGCTGCCAGGCCGGCGACCGCGTCCTCATCAAGGCCGGCTCCTGACCAGAAGGACAGGGCATCCGCCGGAATATGAATGTATCGCATTCCGCTGGCGGCAAGGCCCGCCTGCGCCTTCGCGTCAAGACGCCGAAGCCTCTCTGCCGCTCCCCCATCCGGCACATAGCGCCCGGATCCTTTGTCCCAGGAGGACGAGGCAAGGGAGAGCTCCACCGATAAGGACGAGGCAAGCTGCATCTGTCTTTCAAAGAGAGATGCGCTCTCACTCAAGAAGTTTTCAAGGACGCGTATCTTTTTCCGTACCTCCTCCAGTTCCGCCTTCGCATCTTCCCGGTCTTCTCCGGTCTCCTGATAGAGGCGGACAGCATTCGTCAAGACGGTGACCGCCGCGGAGGCGGAGACGGGATCCGGCGCCGCCACGGCCAGCGCCCTGGCGTTTGCCGCGTCCCTGGAGGCCTGCTCCATGATCCGGTCAAAGCCGTCGATCATTTCCGTCAGCTTCTGCTCGCCCGAAAGCAGCTCCTCCATATCCAGGACTTCGTCCTCCACAGCTCCTGTCACTTCGCACAGCAGATCCGACAGGGATCCGCATTCAAATACCATACTCTGCAGCAGCGCTGCAAAAAGCCCGGTCAGCTGCTCCCTTCTTCCCAGATGCGCCCTGACGTTCTCCCAGGCCTGCCCCTGCTGGGTTTTAGGATCAGCAGCCGTTTCTAAGCTGCTGCTGATCTTCTCCGTCTGCGAAAGACAGGTCCGGCAGGATTCGCTCATTTCGCGCGTCTGTGACAGCAGCATTCCGGGCGCAAGCACAGCGCTCATTGCATCATATCCTTTCCGCCTTCTGCCGCCCGCGCTTCTGTACCGCATTCGCGGTCATGGAGCATGCACTGCAGGGACTCCCTCTCCATATATAGTTGAGGGTATCTCTGCAGGAAACGCGGACGGCAGAGGTTTCTTCTTCGCAGCCCTCCCGCAGATGAAAAGCTGTTTTTACAAAGCTCCTCATACTCTGCGCAGATCTCTTCAAGGCTTCTGAAAGCCCTCACGTAGATCTCTTCCCCGCCATTTGTAAGACGGAGGAAATCATCGTAATAACTCAATCAGGCACTCCTTCCTTTAAACACACCAGCCAGACCAGATCTTTTCAAATCAATAGATAAGGGGAACTGTTGAAATGAAGATTAATAGGTTTGATCTGCTTTTAGAAATGCATTTGCTGTCTGCTCGATTCTGATCGCGTCTTCCGTGACCAGAGAGCACAGCTGACCGGCGGCCTGGCGGCAGGCTTCAAAGATACTCATTGCCTTGACCGAGACGGGAACGTCAGAGACCATATCCCGCATACAGTCTTTGCACGAAAGACCGTATACAGACTCCCGCATGGCCTGCGCGTCACCGCAGGCGGTCTCATAATCAGACCGTATCATAATGACCTCCTGACTGCGGGCGTATGGCGCTCTGCTGCCTGTAAGTGACCCCGCAGAATTCTGCGAATATTATCGGCTGCATCTTTACTATAAGCGAAGGGGTCAGGAAAGTCACGAAACAAGTCGTTTCATTTTGTATTCATTTTGTGTCATTTTGGGGGCAAAAAAAGTGCCATTCATCCGCTTCATTTGCGAATGAACGGCACACATTGACAATACGAGATGTATTGGGATATGCATGATGCCGCAGGCGGGGATCGAACCCGCACGGGTATCACTACCCACGGGATTTTAAGTCCCGGGCGTCTGCCAGTTCCGCCACTGCGGCATATCCGTTATGAATGAAACAAAACAAGCAATGAACCATTGCTTGTTTTGAAGCGACCCAGATCGGGATCGAACCGACGACCTCCGCCGTGACAGGGCGGCGCTCTAACCAGCTGAGCCACTGGGCCTTACGATATACGATTTGAATGGACCTTCGGGGACTCGAACCCAGGACCGACCGGTTATGAGCCGGTTGCTCTAACCAACTGAGCTAAAGGTCCAAGAAGCCGATGATCGGACTCGAACCGATAACCTGCTGATTACAAATCAGCTGCTCTGCCAATTGAGCCACATCGGCAAATTCCAATGCAGCAAACTCGGCGGCTGCAAGCTAAATGACTCCTACGGGATTTGAACCCATGTTACCGCCGTGAAAGGGCGGTGTCTTAACCACTTGACCAAGGAGCCTTATATAAAAAAATTTTACTGCCGACAACCCCGGGTTGTCAAGCAGATAACTCCCCGAGCCCGGCTCGAACGGGCAACCCTTCGGTTAACAGCCGAATGCTCTACCATTGAGCTATCGAGGATCATTACCCAAAGGCATATACCTTCAAAACCGCATACAAACATCTTTCCGGACGATCCTACCTGCCGTCTATGGACAAGCGTGCGACCTATTAGTAGCAGTCAGCTCCGTACATTACTGCAC
>CAJOLD010000062.1 GCA_905235435.1 uncultured Lachnospiraceae bacterium | reverse complement strand
ACACCCTCGTGATCGATCCGATCCATACGGGGAAAGGATATGGAAAGAGCTTTGCCCTGTTCTACGAACAGTATGCCCTTTCACAGGGGTGCCGCTATTTACGGATCGACACGCAGGAAAAAAATGTGAACGCAAGGGCTATGTACAAAAATCTGGGATATAAAGAGATCGGAACGGTCCCCTGTGTGTTTAACGGAATTGAAGGGGTCCAACTAGTTTTATTGGAAAAGACAGTGCCATAAAGTGACGATGGCATAAGGTGACAGTGGCAAAAGATGAGGCCGCGGGTGGAAGCCCGCGGCCTTGTATTATCCTGATCTCGATCTTCGACAGAAACCAGTTTTAGATCTTCTTGATCTCGATCTGCGGCAGGAGCCGGTTTACATCTTCCATCACCACGAAGCCTGTCTCCAAGCGCAGGGCATTTGCGGCCGAGACGGCGGAGGCCAGGCGGATGGTCTCTTCGATCGGAAGACCCCTGGAGATGCCCGCGGCAAATCCCGCGATCATGGAATCGCCGCAGCCTACTGTGTTGACGGTATTGACCTTCGGCACCCTGACGTCATAGACGCCTTCGCTGCAGGAAACGAGGGAGCCCTTGCTCCCGAGCGAGATCACCACGATGCTGATCCCTTTATCATGCAGGTCTCCTGCGGCCGCAAGGATGTCCCCGCGGCT
Organism: uncultured Lachnospiraceae bacterium; assembly: GCA_905235435.1. Lineage (GTDB taxonomy): Bacteria > Bacillota > Clostridia > Lachnospirales > Lachnospiraceae > CAMOKZ01. Next base: position 7,075 of record CAJOLD010000062.1, on the reverse strand, counting down.
GTTCATCGGCTTTCCTGTGAGCGCCCGGATCTCGTCGATGTTCGGCTTGATCATGGTGGGACGGGCGTCGATGCATTCTTCCAGCAGCTTCCCCGACGTGTCGAGGAGCACCGGTATTCCGGCTTCCTCTGCCGCGGCGATCAGCTCCTTATAAAGCTGCGGTCCGGCCCCGGCAGGCGTGCTGCCGGAGATCGTGACGACCCGGCAGGCCGGGAGCAGGCTGCGGTACTTTTCTACCAGGCGGCGGCAGTCATCCTCTGTTACGCCGAAGCCCGGTTCCAGAAATTCGGTCTGCTCTCCCGAGTTCTCATCGTAGATATTGATGCAGGTCCGGCTCTCGCCTTCGCACCACACAAAGCCGCTCTCGATGCCTCTGGCTTCTACGCGCTCGGAGATGAATTTGCCCGCATGGCCTCCCAGAAAACCTGTGGCGGTCACCTTCTCGCCGATGATCGACGCAACACGGGCAACATTGATTCCTTTTCCGCCGGCGTTTGCCTGGCAGGACTTCACGCGGTTGACGTTTCCTACGAGTGGCCCCTCGACCACGTACCTTTTATCGATTGCAGCATTCGCTGTCACTGTAAGTATCATCGCAGTGCCTCTTCTTAATCAGCTCTCTTCACTCTTCGTTCTGCACTCTTCGCCCTTCGTTCTCCGCTCTTTACGCTTCATTCTCAAGCAGGATCTTCCCCTGTACCAGCCCGGGCTGTTTGTACAGTTGGAATGCTTCGTTCGCCTGGCTCATCGGCATCTTGCGGTAGATGAAGGACGGATCGAATTTCAGCTGGCCCGTCGCGAAGTAGTGGGCCGTCAGCTCCCATTCCTTCCCCGGGAACGGGGCGCTGTAGGACATCCAGGAGCCGGTGAGCTTGAACTCTTTCCGGTTCATGTTCTCCCACATGGCGGGGGTGAAAGCAAGATCCACGTGCGGTGTTCCGATAAAGCAGACGTGGGATCTGTTTCCCGCCAGCTCGAAAGCCATCTGCATGGTCGGCACCTGTCCCGCCGTCTCGAAGACGTAATTAAATCCTTTTCCGCCTGTGAGCGCAAGGGTTTCTTCTTTAAAGCCTTCTTTTTTCGTGTTGATCACGGCATCGGCGCCGAGCCGCAGGGCCAGCGCCAGTCTCTCCTCGCTGATATCAAACACGACGACCTTTTTCGATCCGAAGATCTTTGCCCACTGCATGGTGAACATTCCGATGGTCCCGCCGCCGAGAACAGCGACCGTGCCGCCGCCCTGATAGTCATTCAGGAGGAGGCCGTGGAGGGCGACGGTGGAGGGCTCGAACATCGCGCCCTGCTCATAGGGGATGGACGGATCGAACGGCACCGCGTTCTGCTCCGGGATCACAACGTACTCGGCATTGCTCCCGTTCTCGCGGGATCCGATGAAGCTGTAATGCTTGCAGAGGGAGAAATTGCCGTTCTGGCAGTCCTCACATTTCATGCAGGGGATGAGCGGAGCTCCGGAGACTCTGTCCCCGACCTTCACTTTTGTGACTCCCTCGCCTGTTTCCACCACGTCTCCGGAGAATTCATGCCCGAGGACGATGGGGTAATAATGTACACCGTTATAGAGCACTCTCGGGATGTCTGATCCGCAGATGCCGGAATATTTTACCCGGATCTTGACCTGGCCTTTTTTGACCTCCGGCTCCGGGATCTCTTCATAGCGCACTTCCTCATTTGCAACAACCACTGCTGCCTTCATATTTTACCTCCATGCCCATCTTCAGCGCGGCCGGATCATATCCTTCTTCATTACGGCCGCATCATATCCTTCTTCATTCTTCATTGCGGCCGCATCATGCCCTTCAGGCTCTCATACAGCCCGAGATATCTTTCGTAGACGTTGTCATAGATCTCTTTTACCGCCGGATTCGGCTCGTGCTTTCTCTTCACTTTGACCGTCAGGCCAACGGCCTCCTCATAATCCCGGTAGACACCGGTGCCGACGCCGGCCAGCATTGCCGCGCCCTGCGTGGTGGCCGTGTCGGAGGCCGGAACCAGGATGGTTTTTCCGGTCATGTCGGATTTGATCTGGGTCCACAGAAGGGAATTGGCGGAGCCGCCCATTGCCCGAAGGACATCCGCTTCCGCTCCGGCCTGCTTTGCCGTTTCCAGATTGTGCCGCAGCGAGAGGGCCACGCCTTCCATGCATGCGCGCACCATATGGCCTTTGGTCTTGGAAAAATCGAGGCCGTAAAAGACGCCCTTTGCGTCCGGGTTCCAGATCGGGGAGCGCTCTCCCGCCATATAGGGCAGGAAGATGAGCCCGTCGCAGCCCGGAGCGATCTCCTTGGCGATCTCATTGAGCTGATCGAGGGAGGACTTTCCGGTCTCGGATGCCATCAGGCGTTCATACCCGGCAAACTCCTTCTCGAACCACCGCATGACGCCTCCGCCGCCTGTCGTCCCGCCCTGGAGAAGCCACAGGCCCGGCACCACATGGTATCCCAGGATCAGCCTTCTGTCGGCTTTGTAGGTGTCCATGCAGATGCTCATCCCGCCGGCCTGACCGCCCTGCTCCTGGGTCTCCCCGGGGTGGATGACGCCGGCCCCCAGAGTCCCGCAGCAGGCATCGAGCCCGCCTGCCACGACCGGTGTCCCGGCGCACAGGCCGCTTTTTGCCGCTGCCTCCGGCGTAACTCTGCCGACGATATGGTCGCTTGGAACGATCTCCGGCAGGAAGCTGCGGGGGATCCCGAGGTCGCGGCAAAGGTCATCGTCCCAGACGCCGCGTCTCATATCAAAGCAGTGCAGTCCGTACCCCTGGGAGAGATCCTGCGAGATCTCCCCTGTGAGCCTGTAGACGATAAAGCTGTTGGACTGCAGGATCTTATCGGTCTTCCTGTATACATCGGGCAGATTCTCCTCGTACCAGAGGATCTTGGCCGTCGTATAAGACGGCTGAAGAGAATTGCCGGACACGGAGAAGATCCGCTCCTCCCCGACCTCCCTGTTTATACGGTCGCAGATGGACTGCGCCCTGGTATCCATCCAGATCGGCGTGTTCGTCAGCACTTCCCCGTCGCTGCCTAAAGCGACCGCCGACCAGCTCTGTCCGTCGATGCCGATGCCTGCGATCTTTTCCGGCGGGATGCTGTTTTTTTCGATGACCTGCCTTACCACGGTACAGATCACATTCCACCATTCCTCAGGATCCTGCTCGGCCCAGCCCGGATGCGGATAATATACCGGATAATCTCCGGTGCCGGATCCGGCCACACGGCCCTCCCTGTCAAAGACGGCCACCTTGCAGGCACTTGTCCCGAGGTCTATCCCCATTAAATATGTCTGTTCCATTTTCCGCTCCCGGCCAGTCAGGCTTTTCCGTCGCAGCCGCACACCTTCATCCTGCCCATGACCAGCTCTTTCACAGAGGCGATGCCGGCCTTTCCGTAGGCCTTCGGGTCAAAGGCTTTCTCATCAGATGCAAGCAGCTCGCGGACCGCTTTTGTATATGCCGCCCTGAGTTCTGTGGCAAAGTTCACTTTGCAGATCCCTCTTCTGACACAATCTGAAACATCCTCATCCGTCAGGCCGGATGCGCCGTGCAGCACCAGCGGGATATCCACGACGGCGCGGATCTCGCTGAGCCTTTCCTTATCGAGGACCGGTGTCCCCACATAAAATCCATGGGCGGTCCCGATGGCTACCGCGAGGGAGGTGATCCCTGTCCTCTCGACAAATTCCTTTGCCTCCTGCGGATCCGTATTGGTATCCGCGTCGGCGACAAGGTCATCTTCCTTTCCGCCGACCTTGCCGAGCTCCGCCTCGCAGGGGATCCCCATGGCCGCGGCCACATCCGCCACACGCTTCGTCAGGGCGATGTTCTCCTCGAACGGGAGCTTTGAGCCGTCGATCATCACAGAGGTATAGCCGGCCTGCATCGCCTGCATGGCAAGCTCAAAGCTGCTGCCGTGATCCAGGTGCAGGCAGACCGGGACCGATGCATTCCCTGCCTCAGCCCTCACGATTCCGGCATACGTGTCCAGTGTCCCGTACTTGATGGTGGAAGGCGTCGTCTGGATCATGACCGGGGCCGAAAGCTCCTCCGCGGCCTGGATGATCGCCTTGACCATCTCCATATTTTCAGCGTTGAACGCGCCCACGGCGTAGCCGCCCTTCCGGGCACTTTCAAGCATCTCTTCCGATGTGACAAGCGGCATAGCGGTTCCCTCCTTTTTTCAATCTGGGTTTTCGTTTGTTTATCATAAATATTTTACCATAATTCGGCCGGAAAAGGCCCCCATCGGTTGCAATAAGTAATGTATTTTGGTACTTTAATATATGACGTGCGCGTCAAAGGACGCTCACGGATGAACCAACGCATTTAAAGGAGGTAAAGTCTTGATTTGCGTACAGAACTTCAGCAAAAGATACGCTGATCTTGATGTGGTGAAGAATATCTCATTCACGGCAAAGGACGGCGCCATCACCGGTTTTATCGGGCATAACGGCGCGGGAAAGTCCACAACGATCAAAGCGATCACCGGTGTGATCGCGCCGACGCAGGGGTCGATCTCGATCAACGGGTTCGATATCCAGAAGAATCCCCGGGAGGCTAAGTGCCAGTTTGGGTACGTGTCCGACAGCCCGGATCATTTTCTTCGTCTCACCGGCGTCGAATATCTGAATTTCATGGCGGATATCTACGACACGCCCGTGGAAGGCAGAGCGGAATTTATTGAGACCTACGGGAAGCGGTTCGGCATTTTCGATTCGCTGGGCAACAGGCTCCTCTCCTACTCCCACGGCATGCGCCAGAAGATCATGATCATGGGGGCGCTCATCCACGATCCTTCGGTCTGGATCCTCGACGAACCGCTGACCGGACTTGATCCGCAGTCAGCCTATGAGCTGAAGCAGATGATGCGCGAGCACGCTGAAAAGGGCAAGTCGGTCTTCTTCTCCACCCATGTGCTCGAGGTCGCGGAAAAGCTGTGCGATGAGATCTGCATCATCAAAAACGGAGAACTGCTGTACACAGGCACCCTGGAGGATCTGAAGGCGACGCACAAGTCTTCGGCTTCTCTGGAAAACATTTTCCTGGAATTAACAGATACAGAAAAAAGCGATGAAAAATAATCAATCTAAGGGAAGCTTCTCAAAAGTACGGAAGCTTATTAATGTTCTTAAAAAAAGTAACGGGAAGGGCGTTATCGGAGACAACAGCGCGCTGATATCTCCCACGGCGGCGAAGATCCTGGTGTACTTCCTGCTGCTGGCGCTCACCGGCGCGCTGTTTGCGGGGGTGTACTTTCTCCAGCCGTATCTTGCCGGGGTCCTGTCTCTCGAAGGCATCACGCTGACACTGATGCTCATCCTTCTGGTCATGAGTTTTGTGCTGGCGCTGAAAGATATCGTGACGGTCCTTTACGCGTCGGATGACCTGGAGCTGCTTTTGCCCATGCCTTTTTCGGCAGGCCAGATCGTAATGGCAAAAGTTGCCGTCGTCTCGGAATTTCCGATCGGGGCAAGTTTCGTCCTTATGAATTCGATCTGCCTGGCGCTCGGGATCCGGGAGGGAGCCGGCGCGGTGTTCATCATCGGGACCGTGCTGTCCAGCATTCTGATCCCCGTCACCGGGATCGCGACCGCCCTGCTGCTGGTCGTGATCATTTTCCGGATCTTCGGATTTATCCGGAACCGGGACATTCTTGTGGCGATCGGCGGATTCTTCACATTCGGGCTCACCATCGCCTATCTCTTTATCAACAGCAAGGTCCAGAACGGGGGAACCGGAAAGGCGGCCGCCGCGGCCGTCGGCGCAGTCTCCTACATCGCGAATGGATTTCCGAACATTTACTTCATGAGCAGGTTCATGCTTGAGGGAAGCATCGTGGGACTGCTGATCAGCGTAGCTGTCTGCGCCCTCATAACCGCGCTTGCCATGAGCGCAGTCAGGGCCTTCTATTTCACCACGGCCCTCTCCATGCAGGCTACCGGCACCAATAAGAAAGCATTTACAAAGGCTTCTCTGAGCGGCGGGAAAAAGAATGACGCCCTTAAGGCACTGACCGTTTACGAATCAAGATCCACCCGGAGAAATCCCGCCTATTGGCTCTACGGTTTTATCATGACCCTCGCCTGGCCGCTCCTGTTCGGGATCACGCTGGTTCTGGGCAACCTGGACGCACTGCGTCTGGTCACGTTTCCGCTTGACCGCACGACCGCGCTTTACTGTTTTATGACCCTGGGGATCATCGCCTCGTGCTTCGCCTGCGGGTTCAATGTCCTTCCCGGGAGCGCGTTTTCCCGTGAAGGCAGCTGCTTTGGCGCCATCCGGTCCCTGCCGGTCGACTTCAGGGATTATTACCGGAGCAAGCGCAATTTCTCCCTGCGCGTCTGCTCGCTCGGAAGTGTTCTTTACATTGTCATCTTAGGCATCCTCTTCCTCGTGGCAGGCTTCGTCGAGATCAAAGACGCCTGGACCATCCTGGCGGGCGTATGCGCCGCCTTCCTTCTTGATCTGACGCTGATCAACCTGATGCTGCTGAGGAACTCCCGCAAGCCGCGCCTCAACTGGGACAGCGAGACAGCCTTCGCCAGAAAGCTCGGGCTTGTGAACATCATCGCCATCCTGATCGGCACACTCCTTCTCGCCGTCTTCCTGGGCGCCATCTCCTTCATGCCAACGCTGCAGGGGACCGCATTCGGCCACACCATCCTGATCATCTGCGCGGCGGTCGGACTGGCCCTCGTCCTGCTGGCGGCGGCAGTCAACTACTTCGCGGTCAGGAAAGCATCGCAGAACCTTATGCGGACGGAAGTGTAGGGAGGGGGTATTATTCTGGAGGTTTCTCCTGGGGTTCTCCTGGAGTTTTATCCTGGGGGTTCAGGAGCCGGCCGGCAGATCGCCGGCCGGCTTTTTTGTTGGTTGGATTCCCGGCGCGGCATTTGCCCCGGCATGTCACAGAAGAATAGTCGCGACTTGCTTTGATACCTGGCGGGGGCAGTGGCCGCGGGCGAAAGCAGACCATTCCTGGGATTTCCAGGGTTTGCACTGCCAAACAAATCCCGGACTTCTTCAGGAACGTAAGGGGTTTTCGGAGAATCGTTGTCTTTC
>CAJOLD010000061.1:621-8548 GCA_905235435.1 uncultured Lachnospiraceae bacterium | reverse complement strand
GGAGATCGTCTTCAGCTATCCGGGACTCGGCTCCACGATGTTCAGCGCCATTTCGAGCGGCGACTATCCGCTGATCTCGGCAACGACGCTGATCATTACACTGATGGTCCTGACGATCAGCTTTGTACTGGATATCGTTTACGGCTTCATCGATCCGCGTGTGAAGGCCGCACAGTTCGATTCGTGATAAGGAGGGAGGAAAAATGAAGAATACGATCAGACAGGTTTTCCATTCCTCTAAGTTTGTGGCCGGCTTTATTATCTTTGTCGCCATCCTTCTCCTGATCATCTTTTACCCGCTGTTCAATCCCGGGGATCCGCTTCAGATGATCGGTGTGGGCACCTTCGCAAAACCCGGCACCTATGTTTCGCTGTATGACAGCGTGACCACCGACACGGAAACGCTCAAGCTTCCGGATGCCGCCGACAAGCGTCTCGATGCTGTCCTGGCAAAAGAAGACAGGATCAAGATGGTCGCATGGCTCTCCGCGATGGACGTGGATATCGAGGGCCTTGACTATATGGACACGGACGCGCTGATGGATCTGTGGCGCGCGAACTATGACGACAGTGCCCGTCCGGCGGGAATGACGAAAGCTGAAAGAAACTACTACAAGAGACTGAACGCGTCCCTCAGCAGCATGGGTTCGGGGGGACGGATGACCGTCCTGGAAAATGATGCCTCGGGAGAGGAGCAGCAGGTCGCTGCGATCACGACGGACGACTATGTCAACGTGCGTGATGTGGCCAACACAAAAAACCTGATCCTCGGAACCGATAACTTCGGACGCGACGTCCTGAAGGAACTGGTCTCCGCGGCGCGCACATCCATCCTGATCGGCCTTCTGGCCGGCACCGTTGCCACGCTCATCGGTCTGCTGCTCGGCCTGCTGTCCGGATATGTGGGCGGATTTGCCGATGACCTGATCATGTTCATCACGAACCTTTTCACGGTCATACCGTCCTTCATCCTGCTGATCCTGATCTCCTATTCCATCGGACAGGAACAGCGCGGCGCGGCGGTCGTGGCTCTGGTCATCGGTCTTACCAGCTGGACCTGGACCTGCCGTTCGGTCCGCTCGCAGGTCATTTCCCTCAGGAACCGGGACCATGTTAATCTGTCCAAGCTGTCCGGCCATTCGCTGGCCAGGATCCTGCTTACCGACATTCTGCCGTACATCGCCAGCTATGTGGTGATGGCCTTCATCCTGCAGGTGTCGAGCGGCATCCTCTCAGAAGCGCAGCTGTCACTGCTGGGCCTCGGACCGAAGACGACAGAGGTTCCCACCCTTGGCCTGATGATGAACTGGTCCATGCTTTACTCCGCGCATCTGAACGGATCGTGGTGGGCTTATTTCCCGGTAATTCTGATGATCACCCTGATCTCGTTCTCGCTCAATCTGATGAATACCGGTCTCGACCAGGTGTTCAATCCGACGCTGCGTGATTAAGGAGGTGACGTATATGGCAAAGAATATGTTGGAAGTCAAAGGACTGACCACAAAATATGTGACGAGGTTCCATGAGGACGTATACGCCGTAGATCACGTCTCCTTAACGATCGAGGAAGGCAAGAGCCTCGGTATCGCCGGAGAGAGCGGATGCGGCAAGTCAACGCTCGCACTTTCCCTGATGGGATACTATTTCGCACCGCTTCATTATATGAGCGGCGACATCATCGTTGACGGCAAGAATATTTCCGGACTGGATCCGGACACCGTCAGAAAAACGGTCCTGGGTTCGGACGTGGCCTACATTCCGCAGGCCGCCATGAATGCCCTGAACCCGACGCGCAAGATCTCGGACTTCATTGTGGACGTGATCCGCGCGCATGACCCGAAATCCAATAAGAACGATATCCGGGACATGGCCAGGAAGCGTTTTGAGGAACTGCATCTTCCGGATGAAGCGCTGGACAAATACGCGGTCGAGCTTTCCGGCGGCATGAAGCAGCGTGTCGTCATCGCGATCTCAACGATCCTTTCCCCGAAGGTCCTGATCGCGGATGAACCGAGCTCGGCGCTGGACGTGACCAGCCAGAAGGTCGTTATCAAGATGCTCCGTGAGATGATGGAGAAAGGTTTTATTAAATCCATGATCTTCATTACGCACGAGCTTCCGCTGCTTTACAACGTGACCGACGACATCATGGTCATGTATGCCGGGCAGATCGTGGAAAAAGGAACGGCGAAGGAAATGGTCTTCGACCCGGTACATCCCTATTCCAGAGGTCTGATGCATTCGATCCTGGTCCCCGAGGACGGCACGAGAGACAACAAGCTGATCGCCATCCCCGGAACCCCGCCCAACCTGAAGAACCCGCCGCAGGGATGCCGCTTCGCGGAGCGCTGCAAATACGCGCAGCCCTCCTGCAAGTTCAGCGCCCCGCCGCTCATCGAATTCGGTGAGGGACGTTCGTACCGCTGTGCGTACAGTGTGGAACATCTGAAGGAGGTGTATGCGAGTGAAGACTGAAGAAGAGATGAACGTCAGTGAAAACGCGACTGTCGAGGAACAGGAAACGGTCACTCTCGACCGCCGCAGGGATGTTTCCAATAATCCGCTGTGTCTGAGCGGAAGAGCCGTTACGAAGATCTTCGGTTCCGGAAAAAAGGAAACGGTCGCCGTGAACCGTGTGAATTTTGATTTCCACGAAGGAGAGCTGGTGAGCATCGTCGGCGAGTCCGGCAGCGGAAAGACCACGCTCTCAAAGATGATCCTCGGACTTCTTCCGATGACGGACGGCGAGATCCTGTTCAGGGGCCAGCCGAGAGATATCTCCACCAACCGCAAAAAGAGAGAGTACTGGAAAAACATCCAGGCGATCTTCCAGGATCCGTTCTCTTCCTTTAACGTATTCAATAAGATCGATACGGTCCTTCTGGACTGCATCAACATGAACGGCGGAAAGGATCTTCCGAAGGAGAAGAAGATAGAGATGATGACGGAGGCCTGCAGCTTCGTTAACCTGAAGTTTGCGGAGCTGACCAACAAGTATCCGTTTGAGCTCTCCGGCGGACAGATGCAGCGTCTGATGATCGCCCGCGTCTTCCTGCTCAAGCCGAAGATCCTTCTGGCCGATGAGCCCACCTCCATGATCGATGCCTGTTCGAGGGCGACGATCCTGGATATGCTGCTGAATCTGCGTGATGAGATCGGCATGACCGTCATCTTCATCACCCATGATATCGGACTGGCTTACTATATCTCTGACAACGTTTACATCATGGAGCACGGATTCTTTGTGGAGCACGGCAGCGCGGATGATGTTATCCTGACGCCGAAGGCTGATTATACGAAGCGTCTGATCAGCGACGTTCCCAAGATCCATGAAGCCTGGGATCTGAGCACGGTAGAATAACGTCACATCATCAGGAGGTTTTTAATGGGACTGGACATAGAAAAACTGATCAGTGAGATGACGCTGGAGGAAAAAGCCTCACTCCTTTCCGGCGCCGATTTCTGGCATACCAAGGCGGTGGAGCGCCTTGGCATCCCGGCAGTTATGGTCAGCGACGGGCCTCACGGACTGCGCAAGCAGGACGAAGGAGGAGACCATCTCGGAATCAACGACAGCATCAAGGCGGTCTGCTTCCCGGCAGCCAGTGCCACAGCGGCCAGCTTTGACCGCGATCTTTTAACGCAGATCGGGGAGGGCATCGGTGATGCCTGCCAGCAGGAGAACTTAAGTGTGATCCTCGGGCCGGCAGTCAACATCAAGCGCTCTCCGCTGTGCGGAAGAAATTTTGAGTATTTCAGCGAGGATCCCTTCCTCGCCGGAGAACTGGCCTGCGCGCTTACCCGCGGCGTGCAGAGCCGCGATATAGGGACCAGCATCAAGCATTTTGCGGCCAACTCCCAGGAGCACCGGCGCATGAGCTCAGACAGCGTGGTCGACGAGAGAACGCTTCGCGAGATCTATCTCCCGGCGTTCGAGGCGGCGGTCAAACGTTCAAAGCCATGGACGGTGATGTGTTCCTACAACAAGGTGAACGGGGAGTACGCCTCCCAGAATCACTGGCTGCTGACGGAGCTTCTCCGCGACGAATGGGGCTTCGACGGCCTTGTGGTCAGCGACTGGGGCGCGGTCAGTGACCGCGTGAAGGGCGTCGCCGCGGGCCTTGACCTCGAGATGCCCGGCACCGGCGGCACCAACGACGCGCGCGTCGCGGCGGCCGTCAGGGAAGGGACTCTTTCCGAGGAGGACGTGGACAAATGTGTCCGCCGCTATCTTACGATGCTGGACAAGTTCCTGTCGAACAGGAAGCCGGATACCGTCTGGGACAAGGAAGCACAGCATGAGCTGGCCGGAAAGCTGGCGGCGGAGTGCATGGTGCTCCTCAAGAATGACGGGGACGTTCTTCCCTTCAAAGAGGAGGAGAAGATCGCGGTCATCGGCAAGTTCGCGGCGCAGCCCCGCTATCAGGGCGGCGGAAGCTCCCACATCAACAGCTTTAAGGTGGAGAGCCTTCTGGACGCTCTGGCGGGCAGCGGACAGATCACCTACGCGCAGGGCTACGATACCGACACCGAGGAGCCGGACGAGGCACTGATCGCCGAAGCCGCAGCGGCTGCGGCAAAGGCGGATAAGGCCGTCATCATCGCCGGACTTCCCGATTCGTTTGAGAGCGAAGGCTACGACCGCACGCATATGCGGATGCCGCGCTGCCAGGATGAGCTGATCCGGCGTGTGGCGGCCGCCAACCCGGACACGGTCGTGGTCCTCTACAACGGTTCGCCGGTGGAGATGCCCTGGATCGGCTCCGTAAAGGGCGTGATCGAGGCCTACCTCGGCGGTCAGGCCGTCGGCGCGGCGACAAAGGCCGTCCTCTGGGGCGACGTTTGTCCCAGCGGCAGACTGCCCGAGAGCTTCCCGTATCAGCTGGAGGACAATCCGTCCTTCCTGACCTACGGCGGAGAGGGCAATACGGCCGTCTACGCGGAGGGCGTGTTTGTCGGCTACCGCTATTATGACACGAAGAAGATGGATGTCCTCTTCCCGTTCGGATACGGATTAAGTTATACGGACTTTGCCTATGACAACCTGTCGCTTGGCAGTGAGAGCATGGACGACACCGGCCTCCTTACCGTGAGCGTGGACGTGACCAACACCGGATCACGCCCCGGCAAAGAGGTGGTGCAGCTCTATGTGGCGCCTCCGGAGTGCAGTGTCAGACGGCCGGTGCGCGAGCTGAAGGGCTTCGAGAAGATCGCCCTTGAACCGGGAGAGAAGAAGAGGGTCACATTCCGTCTCGACAAGAGAGCGTTTGCTTACTGGCATACCGGGATCCACGACTGGTTCGTGGAGGACGGCAGCTACCGGATCCAGATCGGAAAGAGCAGCAGGGACATCGTCCTTGAGGCGGACGTGCTGGTGAAGGGAACGACGGTCCTTCCTGCCATAGAAGTGACGCCCGACAGCATCTTTATGGATCTGCAGAAGGATCCGAGAGCCATGGCGGCGCTTGAACCGCTGATCTCCGGAATGATGCAGACCTTCTCGGGCGGAGAAGACGAAGGGACAGGCGCGGCCGCGGAAGCGGTCTCGGAAGACATGACCATGGCCATGCTGCGCTACATGCCGCTCCGCGGCATCGTGAGCTTCGGCGGTCAGCTGAGCTATGACGAGCTGAAGGAACTGGCCGACAAGATCAATAAGATGTAAGATTGGTTTTGCCGCGGCCTTCCGGGGAGGGGGAAGCCCCTCCCCGTTTTATTATAAGAATGACTGGAGAAGATGGACCATGAAAAGAGAACTGCTGAATGGGACCTGGGTCATGACATCGAAGAATATCGATGCGACATCGGGCGCGATCCCGGGTTCGGTCTATTCTTTCCTGCTGGATGCGGGAAAGATGGAGGATCCCTATTTTGAGGATAATGAGCTGAAAGCCCTGAAGCTGATGGAGGAGGACTATACCTTCACCCGCACCTTTGCGCCGGATCCGGAGATGCTCTCCTTTGAGCATCAGGTGATCCGCTTTGAGGGGATCGACACGCTCTCGGATGTTTTTCTGAACGGCCGGCTCCTCGGAAGTACGAAGAACATGCACTGTTCTTATGAGTTTGACGTGAAGGGCATTCTGAAAGAGAGCGGGAACGAGCTGAAGGTCGTGATCAAATCGCCGACGAAATATATCGCGGAAGAGGACGCCAAATATCATCTGGGCGGGTCCACCGACGCGATGAACGGATTCCCGCATCTTCGCAAGGCGCACTGCATGTTCGGCTGGGACTGGGGCCCCAGGCTGCCTGACGGCGGCATCTGGAAGGATGTGGAGCTCCTCGGATGGCAGAGCGCAAGGATCGAAGAGGTCCATGTCAGACAGACGCACAGCTTAAAGGACGGCTCGGCGGCCATGGGCGATCCGGCGCACGCCGCCCAGGCGAGGGAAGGCTGTGTAAAGGTGGCCCTTACCGTAAATGTGGCCCTCGATGGGGAAGCGCCGGTCGATATCACGCTCATCTCCCCGGAGGGGGAGGAGTGGACGCTGAAAGAGGGAGAACCCTTTGAGGTGCCTTCGCCGGAGCTCTGGTGGCCGAACGGCCTTGGCGCGCAGCCTCTCTACACAGTGAAAGTGTCGGCTGCCGCGGGCAGCGTGGACGCGGATGAGCGTACCCTGCGGGTCGGCCTTCGCACGGTGACCATGCGGCGCCGGCCGGACAAATGGGGCGAGACCTTCGCCACCGAGGTGAACGGGCGCACCTTCTTTGCGATGGGGGCAGATTACATTCCGGAGGACTGCATCCTCTCAAGGATCACGCCGGAGCGCACGCGCACGCTGCTGGAGCAGTGCGCCGTGTCACATTTTAACGCCATCCGCGTCTGGGGCGGCGGCTTCTACCCGTTCGACTGGTTCTACGATCAGTGCGATGAGCTGGGGCTTCTGGTCTGGCAGGACTTTATGTTTGCCTGCGCCAACTACCGCATCACCCCGGAATACGTCGAAAACATCTCGGAGGAGATCCGCCAGAACGTGCGCAGAATCCGCCACCACGCCTGTCTCGGGCTGTGGTGCGGCAATAACGAGATGGAGCAGTTTGCTGTGCGCAAGTTCTTTGACGGCGACGATGTGACCAGCGCGGATTATCTGATCCAGAACGAGTACATTACCCCGACGGTCCTTGCCGGTGTGGATCCGGACACCTTCTACTGGCCGTCCTCACCGTCCTCGGGCGGAAAATACGTGACGCCCTGGGATCCGGACCGCGGCGATGTCCATTACTGGGACGTCTGGCATGAGAATGCGCCGTTTACCGCCTACCGGCAGTACTATTTCCGCTATCTGTCGGAGTTCGGCTTTCAGTCGTTCCCCGGCATGGAGACGGTGAAGAGCTTTACCCGCGAGGAGGACCGCAACATTTTCTCCTACGTGATGGAAATGCACCAGAGGAACGTCGGAGCGAACGGAAAGATCCTGTCTTATCTGTCGGCGACGTATCAGTATCCGACCGATTTTGAGACTCTCCTCTATGCCTCGCAGCTGCTTCAGGCGGACGCGATCCGCTACGGCGTGGAGCATTTCAGGAGGAACCGGAACGATGACCGCTGTATGGGCGCCATCTACTGGCAGCTCAATGACAACTGGCCCGTCGCTTCCTGGGCTTCCGTGGATTATTTCGGCAGGTGGAAAGCGCTCCAGTATTACGCGGCGCGCTTCTTCGCCCCGGTGCTCTTAAGCTGCGAGGAGGACAGCGTCGTCTCGCAGGGGCGCACTGTCGTCAGCGAGCCGGCACCCTTTGTCAGCACGGCGCGGCTGAGTGTCTCAAATGAGACCTGGGACGAGGTGAACGACGAGATCATCTGGGAACTTCGTGACGAGAAGAGCAATATCCTGGAGAGCGGAACCATTCCGGTCACCGTCGCTCCGTTTTCTTCCGTCACGTTCGGGACGATGGACTTTTCAAAGTACGATCACCGGAGCGT
>CAJOLD010000061.1:0-603 GCA_905235435.1 uncultured Lachnospiraceae bacterium | reverse complement strand
CATCCGGGCAGCGGCAGCGTGCTTTTCGCGCCGCCCAAGCATTACCGCTTTGCCGATCCTGATCTGCAGGTGAGCGTGAACGGGGAGACGAAGGAAGTCACCGTTACGGCCGGGGCCTACGCGAAGTCTGTGGAGATCTGGTCGCCGGACGGCTATGTGAAGCTGGACGACAACTACTTTGACATGGAGAAGGGAAGCCGGACGGTGAAGCTCCTCGAAGGAGAGGGGAAAGCGCTGAAGGCAAGAAGCGTCTACGATATAAGGTAAAAATAAGAAAAAACGATGTTTACACTCCCCTTCCGAAAGGGTATAGTTATTATGTCGAATTATGTGATCAGTCAGACGTTCTTGAATCGTCTAGGCGAGACAGGAAGGGAGATAAGGATATATGAAAAAGAGAGTACACAGACTTGCGGCCGGAATGCTCTGCGCTGCCCTTGTGATGGGGCAGTGCAGCATTCCTGCTTTCACGGAGGACATCGCCGTTTCCACGGATCCGGCGGGCGCGGCGGAGGATGACGCGGCAGCGGCCGATCCCGTGACGGAAGCGCCCACCGAAGCCCCGACGGAGGCGCCCACGGAAGCGCCCACCGAGCCGCCGAC
>CAJOLD010000060.1 GCA_905235435.1 uncultured Lachnospiraceae bacterium | reverse complement strand
GTGCTGCCGTCATCTTCCGGCTCTGCCTCTATGTTTTTCCTGTCTTTCTCCATGTCTTTTCTCTTTTTTCAGGCGAGCCGCGCCCCCCGGCAAGCGCCCCGCTCAGGCATCACTCGCCCTCAGGCAAGCCGCCCCCTCAGCCCAGCGGCCCGCTTAGCTCAGCGCCCCGCTCAGGCATCCATCGTCCTCAGATGACCCCACAAGCGGCGCGGGGCCCCCATGGGTGCGCCTTCACTCCCTAACCTGCGCTTCGGCTTCTTTCTGCTCCTCCGGGCTGTTGTAGAGATGGCAGGCACAGTAGTGCCCCGGCTCTACTTCCTTCCACTTCGGCTCGGCGTACTCGCAGACTTTCATGCACTTCTCGCAGCGCGTGTGGAATTTGCACCCTGCCGGCGGGTCCGCCGGGTTCGGGATGCTGCCCTTCAGGATGATGCGGTTGATCTTTACGTCCGGATCCGGGATGGGGATCGCGGAGAACAGTGCCTGCGTGTAGGGGTTCAGCGGGTTCGCGAAGATTTTTTCGGTCTCCGCGTACTCGACCATATTGCCAAGGTACATGACGCCCACGGTGTCGGAGATGCTCGACGACGGAGAGGTCATGCGAGATGAACAGATAGGTCAGGCCGAATTCTTCCTGCAGCTGTTTCAGCAGGTTGATGATCTGCGCCTGGATGGATACGTCCAGCGCGGAGACCGGCTCGTCGCAGACGATAAAGTCCGGGGCGAGGGCCAGGGCCCTGGCGATGCAGATCCTCTGCCGCTGCCCGCCGGAGAATTCGTGCGGGTAGCGCTCCTTGTAGTAGGACGGAAGCCCGCAGACATCCATGACGCGCGTGATGTAGCTGTCATATTCACTCTCGTCCACGATGTGATGCTCTTTTACCGCCTCGCCGATGATCTCCCCGACCGGAAGTCTGGGGGACAGCGATGAGTAGGGGTCCTGGAAGACCAGCTGCATGCGCGGGCGCATTTTGCGCAGCTCCTCGCGGCTGAGCGCGAAGATATCCTGTCCGTCGAAGATGACTTCCCCGGACGTTTTCTCCTGCAGGCGCAGGATGGTGCGGCCGCAGGTGGATTTGCCGCAGCCCGACTCGCCCACAAGGCCCATGGTCTGGGTCCTGCGGATGTTGAAGCTGACACCGTCCACCGCTTTCACGTTCCCGATCGTCCTGCGGAAGAAGCTGGATTTGATCGGGAAATATTTAACTAAGTTTCTGACCTGCAGGATCTCATCCTGCGCGCCCGCGGCACCGCCGCCGGGGCCTCCCGCAGTATTTTTATTCTCTGCCATTTTTTCTTCCTCCACGATCTTCTACAGCGTACTGACGTCCACGGACTTCGGATAGCCGAGCACCTCGCCCTCCTCTTTGTACCGCCAGCAGGACACGACGTGCGTATCGCTGATGCGGATCTCGGGCGGGTACTTCCCGCTGCACCGGCCGCACTGCATCTCGCACCGGTCGCGGAAGTAGCAGTAGTCCGGCATCGCGACCGGGTTGGGGACGCTTCCGGGAATGTTGTAGAGCTGATCGACCTTCTGCCCGACGACCGGCTTCGACTTCATCAGGCCGATCGTGTAGGGGTGGGACGGATGGTGGAAGATCTCCTCCGCCGTACCTTTTTCGATGACGCGGCCGGCGTACATGACGACCACGTAGTCGGCCATGCCTGCCACAACGCCCAGGTCGTGGGTGATGAGCATGATGGAGGACTGCAGCTGATCCTTCAGGTTCTGCAGCAGATCCAGGATCTGCGCCTGGATGGTCACGTCCAGAGCCGTCGTCGGCTCATCGGCGATGATCAGCGCCGGTGAGCAGGCAAGCGCGATGGCGATGCAGATGCGCTGCCGCATGCCGCCGGAGAGCTCGTGCGGGTACATGTTGTACACGCCCTCCTTGTTGGCGATGCCGACAAGCTCGAGCATCTCGAGCGTGCGCGCCTTTACATCCTCCTCGGTCATGTCCGGATTGTGGAGCTCAATGACCTCGTTGATCTGCTGCCCGATGCGGAACACCGGGTTTAAGGCCGTCATCGGCTCCTGGAAGATCATGGAGATGCGGTCGCCGCGGATCTTCTCCATGATGGAATTCGGCGTGTTGACGATGTTGTAGGCGGTCCCGTCGCCCTTGTTGAAGCGGATCTCGCCGCCCACGGTCTGCCCGCTCGGCCGCTGCAGCAGCTGCATCAGCGACAGGCTGGTCACGGACTTGCCGCAGCCGGACTCTCCCACGATGCCCACGGTGGCGTGCCGCGGCACCTCAAAGTTGACGCCGTCCACGGCCTTGACTACGCCCACGTCCGAGAAGAAGTAGGTGCAGACATTGTCAAATTCTACGATATTGTCCGGATCCTTCATCTGCGTCGTGTACAGCTTCGGATCCTTCGCCGCGTCCGCGCGCTCCTTCTCGAGCTTTTTGGTCACGCGGCGGTTGAACTTTGTGATCCTTCTGGATTCTCTGCCGGATATATATGCTCCGCTGTTTTCATTTTCTGCCATTTTCCGCTCGCCTCCTTACCGCTTGGATTTCGGGTCGTAGGCATCCCTGAGACCGTCGCCGACAAAGTTGAAGGCGATGACCGTCAGGCAGATCAGCAGGCCTACGGGGATCCAGATGTGTGCATAGTGTGCCATCGCGGATGCGGAGGACACGGAGTTGATAATGGTGCCCCAGGTCGCCAGCGGATGCTTGACGCCCAGGCCCAGGAAGGACAGCGTGGACTCGGTCAGGATAACGCCGCCCAGGCCCATCGTCGCCGTGACGATCAGCTGCGGGAGCACGTTCGGCACCAGGTGCCGGAAGATCCTTGCCCTCACCTTGATGCCCGTCGCCTCGGTCGCGACCATAAATTCCTGCTCGCGCAGCGAGAGGATCTGCCCGCGGACCAGCCTCGCGACGCCGGCCCAGCCCATCAGGCCCAGGGCCGCCATCATGATGATCAGGCGGACGTAGGTATCCATGCGCAGCGCGTCCATCATGGAGCCGAGGATGATCATGATGGGCATCATCGGCAGACAGTAGAAGATATCGACCATACGCATGATCAGGTTGTCGACCCAGCCGCCGAAGAAGCCGGCGATGCCGCCCATGATGACGCCGAGGAAGGTCTCGATAAAGACGACCACAAAGCCGACCATCAGGGAGACGCGGCCGCCGTACATCACGCGGGCCAGCACGTCAAAGCCGTCGCCGTCGGTGCCCAGCGGATGCTTCGCTGAGGGCGGCGCGTAGATATCGATCACATAGTTGATCTGGTCGCAGTTGATCACGTACTCGCCCTCCAGGCGCTGCGTGATCTTCATCTCCGTCTCGTTCAGGATAAAATCGCCGTTCTCGTCTCTGCTGTAGGAGCCGTCCTCGTTCTGCGTGGGGATCATGGCCTGCAGCGTACCGTTCTGGATGCCTTCGTCCATCATCTCATCGATCTTTCCGGCGATCGCCTGCTTCAGATCGAAATCCATCGTATCTTCGCCGGAATAGCGGCGCACAGAGTACTGGCCGAACTCGCCGAAGGGCTCTCCGGAAGCGTCCTGCACCATCAGGATGTCGCCGTCCTCATCGGGCAGGATGGAATAGGTCTCTCCTCCGGAGGTAAACTCCCCGCCGCCTTCCGCCGCCGCAAGGAGCGCAGCGGCCTTGAAATCCGCGGGAACGCTGCCGCCGGTCTTTACCGTATCGAGCGTAAGGTCCGTGTAGACCATCGCCGTCTTCGCTTCCCCGACCGTGTACACGCTGGCGGAAGCGCCTTTCTTACTTATCACATAGGACTTTCCGCCGGTCTCAAAGGAAGAGGCGCCCTCTTCCATCGCCCTGCCAAGCTCTTTCTCGAAATCACCGCCGGGCTCTTTGCCCTCGTAAATGATCCCGTCCGCCTGCGCAAAGACGTCAAAGGTCTTGGGTTTTGCGCCCTTGTCAAAGGTATAGGTCACGCCGCCCGCCTCAAAGGAACCGGAAGTCCCCTTGATCTGATCCGCGGCAGCCTCGGCGAGGCCGGGGATCTCGTCCCCCTCCGCCGTAAATTCCTTGCCGATCATGGAGTACGTGCCCACCTTGACGGTGCTCTCGCCGGCGTCCGCGACCTTCTCAAGATCCACCCCGGAGAGCGTGAAGATATCCGGCGTCTCCATGCGGATGAGCCAGCCGCCCTCATCGCCGGGGATGGTCATCTCCTCCGTGCCGTCCGAGAGCATCTTCTTGATATTGCTGTTCATCGATGTGGTCACCAGGGTGTCCACCTCGATGGAATCGTCCGTGTCATAGCCGTTAAAGGCTGTATTCTTCTTCGCGAGCGCATAGTTCACGTTCTGCTTCGAGAAGGTATAGAAGATCTCCTTCTGTCCGTAGGGGTAGAAAAGCGGGCCCGCAAAGGAGAAAAGGAAAAGAGCGATGAGCGTAACTGCCCCGAAGACCGCCAGGCGGTTGCGAATAAAGCGCTTAAAGACCTTCCTGCTTGGCGAGAGGACTTTGACGCGGCTGACGTCGTCCAGCGACTTCTCAGCCCCCGTCTGCGTGCTCTTCCTTTTTTTCAGTTCTTCATTCAGATCATAGGATGCCATCTTCCGCCGCCTCCTTTCTCAGCTCAGCCGTACGCGCGGATCGACCACGGCGTACAGCAGATCGGAGAGCAGGTTGCCGAGCAGCGTAAGGATGGATATAAACGCCAGATAGAACATGATGAACGGGATATCGCCCTGCGTCATCGATGAGTAGGAAGCGTAGCCGATCCCGCGGATGGAGAACAGGGTCTCCGTGATCAGGGCGCCGGCAAACAGGGACGGCAGGGAGCCGCCCAGCGTCGTCACCAGGGGGATCAGCGTATTTCTGAAGGCGTGGTAGTTGATGACCTTCTTCTCCGGCACGCCCTTCGCCCGGGCCGTGCGGATGTAGTCGGAATTGAGGACCTCCAGCATGTTCGTCCTCGTGTAGCGCATCAGGCCGCCGATGTTGATGACCGTCAGCGTGATGGCGGGCAGCACGAAGTGCTTCGCCACGTCGAGGAACTTCCCGAAGGAGGACAGGTTCATATAATTGCGGCCCTGCATGCCGCTCAGGTCGAACCACCCGAGTTTGACGGAAAAGACGTACTTTAAGATGGTGGCGAGGAAGAACGTGGGCATTGAGATACAGATCATCGACACCACCGTCGTAAAGTAGTCGGT
This sequence comes from uncultured Lachnospiraceae bacterium, assembly GCA_905235435.1. Taxonomy (GTDB): domain Bacteria; phylum Bacillota; class Clostridia; order Lachnospirales; family Lachnospiraceae; genus CAMOKZ01. Next base: position 3,937 of record CAJOLD010000060.1, on the reverse strand, counting down.
GAAGCTGTACTGCTTCCGCGCCGCCGTGATGCCCAGCGGAATGGCGATCACGATCTCCAGGATAAAGGAAATGAGGCCCAGAATAAAACTGTACCAGACCGTATTGTGGAACTCTTCTGTGACCGGGATGGTCCAGGACCAGCTGTCGCCCCAGTTGCCGCGGACGGCGTTCTTCACCCAGGTCAGGTACCCGGGGACGACGCCCTTGTCCATCCCGTACTGGGCGTTGAGATCCTGCAGCCACTCGGAGTAGCTCTTCGTGGCGCCGGGGCGCGAGGCAAGCTCCCTGGCCTTCGTCTCCACATACCCGCTGGGCATGTTGTACATCAGCACATAGATGATGAACATGACGAAGAACAGGATGATCGCGCTGTAAAGAATACGTTTCAGGGTATATTTAAGCATGATAGGTGACCAGCTTTCTTCCGTTTATGGTAGACTGCGAGGGCCCCGGGCCCGCGCCCAAGGCGCGGCCCGGACGGCCCTCCCGGTTAACTGCCGGCAGGTGCTGTGCCGGCGCAGTGTTCTTTTTACAGTTTACTGAAGATCAAGCGTGTTGATCTCTGCGTACCATCCCCAGTACGGGGTCATATCCTGCGGTATGGAGTCGATCACGATACGCTCGGAAGAAAAGACCGTGCAGTCCTTGCGCTGATACAGCGGAAGCTCGCAGCCCCAGTCCATGATGATGTTCATGGCTTCTTTGTAGATGGACTTGCGCTCCTCGGTATCGGAGCTGGAACGGCCGGCGGTGATCAGGGCATCGAGTCCCGCGTCATCGACCGAATAGTGGTTGGAGTTGGTGCCGTTGCCATGCGCGTTTTCGCTGTGATAGACCTGGGTCATATCCGGGTCGACGGTGGACTGCCATGCAGCCGCCCACATCATGGCGGTGTTGCCCTCAAGGGCGTTGTTCCAGACATCGGTTCCTACGTCGTTGACCTGCAGCTTGATGCCCAGCTCTTCGAGGACCTCGGAAGCCGCAACGGCGATGCCGTATGCCGGGTGATCCTGCTGGCCCTGGCCGGGGATGAGCACCTCGTAGGTCTCCGTGACATCCGTGAACTTTCCGCTCGCTTCATCATAGCTGAAGCCGGCAGCCTTGAAGTAGCCGATGGCGGCTTCCTTCGCGGCGGCGTAGCGCTCTTCCTCGCTCATGGAGGAGTCATAGATCGGATTGCCGTCCACATCTACGGAGTAGGCGGTCTCGTAGCCCTCGTCGGCAGGCTTCGGAGCCGCCCAGGAGGTGTTGGAGATCGGGTACTGGATGACTGCGGCGCGGTCGCCGTAGTAAGAGTTGATGACCGTATCACGATAGACGGAGAGCAGGGTCATGAAGCCCTTGCGCAGCGCCCTGGAGGCGTCGGAGCCGGGATCGCCGCCAACGTTGACGATATCGGCGTTGATGCCCAGATATCCGTATCCACGGTAGTCAACAAGAACGGTGTGGAGCACGTCGCCCTGGAGCTCGCCGTTCGAGTTCGCGTCCTCAATGGCGCGCACGGTCTCATCATTCATGGACGGAACAGCGACATCGAAGGAACCGGTGACAATGCCCGGCACATAGTCGGAGTCGATGCTCTCCTGCATCAGCAGGGCGGCGGTATCCGGCGTTCCATCGAAGTAATATTCATTTGCTTTCAGCGTAACAACGCCGTTCGAATAGCCGTCGAACACGTACGGGCCGGCGCCGACCGGCTCGGAGGTGACCGTCTTCACAGAGGACAGATCGCCCTTTGTGAAACCGAACTGGTTGTTGTCATAATCATACTGATCGGGATCTCCATAATAATGAAGCGGAGCAAGATACGTGCCAACGTTGTAGATGGCGGTCGCATCGAACTCGGTCATATGAAGGTTGACAGTGTAATCATCAACACGGGTCAGGCCGGAGATGTTCGGAGCGCCGTCGCCGGTCTCATAACCTTTGTTCAGCTCTGCCATCGCTTCCTCGCCGCCGATCTCCTCAGTAAGGAAATCAAGGAAAGCCGTGCCGGCAGACTCGTAGTTGATGCCGTCGTCGCTCAGATCATAGCCGAAATTGGCAACGATCGCTTCAAAGAAATCAGCCGCTTCGGCATCCTCGGGGATCTCATAGCCCCAGTTCGTGGCGCAGGCGGAAACGGAATCATCCGGCTCGTTGTAGCCTTCGCCAATGCAGTAGTCTACGATCTCCTGCGCGAACTTTACGCCGGCCGCATCGAAGGCTTCCCAGAAGCTGTTGTATTCATCCTCGGTAAAGAAATCGTTCTCCTCATAGCCCTCGCGGTTCGTCGCGACAATGAGGTCAAGCTTGGACTCCATACCGGAGCGGTACTCCTCCATGCCCTCGATCGGGAGCGCATAGAGCGTGGAGCTTCCGTCATAGGTCGGATCACAAAGAACATAGAAGCTGAAGATATAGTCGTCGATCGTGACCGGTTCTCCGTCAGAGAATTTCTGGTCGTCGCGGATGGTGATCGTGTAGTCGACAGAGCCGTCGTCATTCTGGGTCACTTCCACATCGCCCATGCCATAATAGGTATAATCCGTTCCGTTATAATTAATGGTTTCTCCCTCGATGCCCTTCTCAATAATGGCACCGCCGCGGTCCGCCGCCAGCGCCAAGACCTGGGTCAGGTCAACGACCTCCATATCATAGGCCGTGGTCGCAAAAAACGGGCTGAACTTCTGTCCGAACGTGGACGTCGCGTAGACAAGGTTGCCTTTCGCTCCCCCCGCTTCCTGCTCCGTAGAAGCCTCCTCCGCCATGGCCGTCATCGAAAAAGCCATCGCGGCTGTGACCGCCAGAGCGATCCATCTCTTACTGTTCTTGCTCATCAGATCCTCCTCCTTTAAAAAAATTTTTAATAAAGCTATGAATATACTTATTTATATATACCTGCTAAGCTTGCTGTGCTTGCTCGCTCCGCGCTTCGCAGCGGAGCGCCCTGCGCGCCGCGAACAGCCGCAGGCCGCAGAACAGGAGTCCGCAGCACCCGACAATAAAAGCGATCTCGCCCGGCGAAAACAGCGCCGAAAGCGCCCTGCCGTCCCTGACGGCGGCGATCACAAGCCCCACGCCCTCTCCCGCCAGCGCAAACAGCGCAAACATCACAAGGAACATGGCCGCTGCCGGAAACCGGTTGTTCAGCCGGTCCATATGGCGCCGCTCCAGCGGCTCCCTCATATCCTTCAAAGCAAGGACATGCGTCGTCACCAGCGCCAGCGGCACACCGCTGAAAACAAAAGGAAGGGCCACATACAGCCGGCGCATCGCATCCGACACAAAACACATAGAGCCGATAAAGCAGACCCAGGCAGCCACACAGAGCACCAGGCATCTCTTCGCCTGCGCCGCGGCCGCGTCAGCCCCCTCCACAAAAAAGCAGGGATCCCCGATATACACAGAAGACTTCTTCACCCTGCCGCTCGCGGAAAAAGACTCCTCAAGCTCATAATCCTTCTTAAAACGGTACTTTGCCATCCGAAAAAACCGCCTCGGCAGGCCGGCCGAAAAGCGCCGTCTGCAGCTTCAAAAAAAACTCATAAAATGTGTCAGAAAACACATAAATATACACTCCAAAAGTTACTTTATAATACCATAAAAAGCCCCCCTCATGCAATAGGCGGGAGGAGGCAGGCAGGGGTGGATTCCCGGCGCGGAATTGGGGTTCCCGGCGCGGTGTTGGCCATTGGTGGCTTCCCGGCGCGGCATTGGCCCCGGCAGGGTACAGAAGAAGAGTCGCGACTTGCTTTATTACCTTCCGGCAGTCGGTGACCGCGGGCGATAGGAAGCAAGAAGCAGACCATTTGGGAAAATCCCAGGGTTTGCACTGCCCGACTTGGCTCAGTCAAGAGCAAAAAGCAGACCAGCAGGCCGATATCCCGGAGTTGCACTGCCATGTTTCAAAGGCCCGGCAGATCAATATGAATATTTCCAAAATTGCACTGCCCC
>CAJOLD010000059.1 GCA_905235435.1 uncultured Lachnospiraceae bacterium | reverse complement strand
CCGCTGCCACTGCTCCGGCTGCCACTGCTCCTGCCGCCGGTGTCCCGGCTGCCTGCTGCGGCGCTGTCTCAGGCGCTGCCTGCTGCGGCGCTGTCTGCTGCGGTGCCGGCGCTTCTTTGGGCGCCGCCTGCTGCGCTGCCGCCTGCGCGGATGCGTCCGCCTCCGCCTGCGAGGTCACGTCCTTCGCGACCGTCCTGATCCGCTCCTGCTGATGCAGACCTGTTTCCGTCAGCCCGTCCTGGGCCATCATGGTATGCATGACGGTGATGTCTGACGCGACGTCCCAGGAGGTATCCTGGTAAAAGCTGTCGAGCAGTTTCTCAAAAGCTGTGTTGATCGTATCCAGGGAGTCCTCGATCTCTTTCTTTGTCTTTTTGACGTTCGGCCCCTCCGCGGTCTGTTTATCCAGCTCCGCGTAGATCTCCACGAGCTTCTGCGTAGTAGGCAGATAGTAGCTCATCATGCGCTGCATATCCGGCGCGCTCTCGGGATGCGCTGCCACCTGATCGAAGATGCGCGTGACGACCTCTTCCAGGCGGCGGAGCTTCCCCGTCATTTCTTCCTCCGGGATCTCCTCATTGAGGGCGTGGATGCGGGCAATAAACGCGCGCCCCTCGTCGACGATCTGCTGTTCTTCGACGGAGAGGGATGAATCTCCCTTTGCCGTCCTTTCCGCCGCGGATGCCTTCGCCTGCTCCCTGCTCTGCTTCTCCCTCTCCTCATAGGAGGCTTTGGCCTGGCGGTACTGCTCGTAGGCGTTCCCGCTCGTCATCAGGCAGGTCTCCTGATCGTCCAGATAGACCGTGTCGGTAAACATCCCTTCCTTGATCATCCTGCGGACCTGTTTTTTTGCCTCATCCTCGGAACATCCGAGCACATCCGCGATCTCCCCCATGGAGATCACGTCCCTGCTGCCCATTGCGGTGAGCATTTTTTTCTGCTTCTTTGAAAGCTTGAGGATGCCCGATCCCTTCGCCGACATCCCTGCGCAGCCGGCGGCGATCAGCAGCAGAACAACGATGGGGATCATGGAGCCGCCGAACATCCCGGAAACGACAAGGGTGACGACCGAGATCACGCCGAAGGTCACGGCGAGCGCCGCTCCCGTAAGGGTGAGGAACCATCCCTTCCCGGTCCCCTCCGTGCGCACCTGTGCGCCGGTCCTGGTCTTCGCTTTTTCTCTTTCCTTTTCCTCCCGTTCCCTGGCGCGGTCCGCGGCGGTTTTCTCCGCATCCCCGTAAGCAGTCCCTTCTCTTACAAACGCCTTCATCGCGGAATTCACAGCATCTGTGATCGTACGGTCCAGGGCATCATAATTGTCGCTGTCGACAGCGTCCCGGACCATATCGCCGACCCTGGCACCCATATCATACCAGTCCTGTTTATCCATAGTACTTTAGTCCTTCCGTAACACCTGTTTTTGAAGACATACACAGTAAGTATAGTATATTTTTTCTTCAAAGTACAGAGCGAAGCGTCTCCGTCGGCGATCAGCCCCGCGCGCTCAGGTAAGGATCACTTTCCATGCCTCCGTGAGCCGCTCAAGGCTCCACGCCGCGTTGGCGGGGCTGGTGGAGGGCAGGCAGATGCAGGGCCGCCCGGTCAGGGGCTCCGTATAGCGCCGGTACATTTTTTCCGCCGTGCGCCCGTTCACATAGATGGCTTGGATATCGGCCCCCTCCAGGATGGGCCTTAAGTCATTGGGGACGACATTCGTAATGCTCGCGTCCGAGGAGCCCGCGATCTCGCAGGAGCGGATCACATCCCAGGCGGCGATCCGGTTCCGCACAAGGAACTCTCTGCGCTGCGGAATATCCTCCGGAAATGGCTGGTCATACACCGCCGCAAGCACTCTCCAGTACCTGTTCTGCGGATGCCCGTAAAAGAAGCCCGTCTCCCTGGATTTTACCGAGGGAAAGCTCCCGAGGATAAGGATCCGGGAGTCCCCGTTCCATACCGGCGGGATCGGATGAAGGACGGGGCCCGGGACCGCCTTCACGGCGCATCCTCCCCGGCCTCTGCCAATGCCGCTTCGGCGGCGAGCTCCGCCTTCCTTTCGGCAAGCTCCTCCTCAAGGTGCGCGGTCATCTCCTTCCCGCTCATCACGGGTACGTGCCCGTGCAGGACATACCGGCAGTCCAGGCGGGCGATCTCGCGGATCAGTTCCTCCATCGGCTCCGGCTTGAAAGTCCAGTCCGGAAAAACACCCGACGTCGCATCCCCGACAAAGAGGCATTTCTCCTCCGGGATCCAGACAAGCACCGCATCGTCCGTATGCGGAGATACGGTCTCCCGCAGGCAGACATGGATGCTGCCCAGATCGACGATCATCGATCCTTTGAACTCAAGGTCCGCCGTCCTGACGATCATGGGCGCGTCTCCCTCGTACTCCCGGCAGACCGATAAATCGAGCGCCGTGAAAAAGTCCTTCAGGCGGTCCCCCTCGCTGCCCATCTCCCCGATGATCCCGCGCAGATGCGCGTTCGTTGCCGCTCCCGCGACCGTAAGGCCCTTCGCTTTGTGCATGCCGAAAGTATGGTCCCAGTGCCAATGCGTGATGGCGGTCAGCGAAGGCAGCGGAAGTCCCTCCTTCTCAAGGGCTGCGTAAAAATCGTCGACGTGGGCGGCCGAATGCCCCGCGTCCACGGCAAGGCTCATCCTGTCTCCGCGGATGTATCCCAGGACAGGGCGGTCCCGCTCATCCTCATACGGATAGTACCAGATCCTTTCCGTCAGCTTCACCAGTTCCATATGCTCTCCTTCCTTCGCCGCATCCTCCGGAGCGTAAAGTTCGGCGGGGCCTTCACGCAAACAGTGCAAAGGTCCCGCCCTGTACTCATCTTATCACTTTGATTTGCCGAGATACGCGGCTTTCACATCCTCGTTCTCCGCCAGCTCTTTTCCGGTACCGCTCATGGTGATCCTTCCGGTCTCCATGACGTAGCCGTAATCAGCAGCCTTCAGCGCCATATTCGCGTTCTGCTCGACCAGCAGGATGGTCACGCCCTGCTGACTGATCGTCTCGATGATATCGAACACGCCCTGGACGACGATGGGGGCAAGCCCCAGCGAGGGCTCGTCCATCATGATCAGCTTCGGCTTGCTCATCAGGGCCCGGCCGATCGCGAGCATCTGCTGCTCGCCGCCGGAAAGCGTCCCGCCGGGCTGCCAGTGGCGCTCCTTCAGCCTCGGGAAGAGACCGAAGACCCAGTTCAGATCCTTCTGCACCGACGCCTGATCCTTGCGCATGTAGGCGCCGATCTTCAGATTCTCCGTGACCGTCAGATCCGGAAAGATCTTCCTGCCCTCCGGGACAAGGGTGATGCCCTTTCCGACGACCTCATTCGTGCTCAGTCCGGTGATGTCCTCGCCCATAAAGGTGATGGAGCCCTCGGTGGGCTTCACCAGGGAGGCGATGGAGCGGAGCGTCGTGGATTTTCCGGCGCCGTTCGCGCCGATCAGCGTAACGATGCTGCCCTCCGGCACCTCAAAGTCGATGCCCTTGACAGCTTCGATGCCGCCGTAATTAACTTTCAGACCAGAGACCTTAAGCATCTTCGTCACCCACCCCCAGATATGCCTCGATAACACGAGGATTATTTTGGATCTCTTCCGGTGTGCCGGTCGCGATCAGTTTTCCGAAGTCCAGCACATAGATCCGGTCGGAGATCTCCATGATCAGATCCATGTGGTGCTCAATGACAAAGACCGAAAGGTGGAGCTTCTCCTTGATCTCCCGGATAAAGGCAGCCAGCTCCAGCGTCTCCTGCGGATTCATGCCGGCGGCAGGCTCGTCGAGAAGAAGGAGCGTCGGTTCCGTCGCAAGCGCCCTTGCGATCTCCAGCCTGCGCTGTTTGCCGTAAGGCAGCGAGGTCGCAAGCTCATCCTTTTCATCCGCAAGTCCTACCATTTCAAGGTATCTCATCGCCTCTTCACGGTTCGCGGCCTCCTCCGCATGATTCAGGCGGAAGGTAGCGGACAGGAAGTTCGCGTTCGAGCGCATATGCCTTGCGATCAGTACATTCTCAAACACCGTCATCTTCTTAAAGAGCCGGATATTCTGGAACGTCCGCGCGATCCCGAGCTTCGTGATCCTGTCGGGTGTCTTCACGATGGACTTATCGTAGGACAGGGGCGCGTCCCCCTGATACAGCTTTTTCATTTTTCCCTTCGGATGGTTCTCTATGATCGGGGTTCCCCGGAACGAGACCAGTCCGTTGGTCGGCTCATAAACGCCGGTGATCACGTTGAACGCTGTCGTCTTTCCTGCGCCGTTGGGGCCGATCAGGGCCACGATCTCTCCCTCATTGACGTCGAGAGAAAGGTCATTGACCGCGACAACGCCGCCGAACTGCATCGTCACATGCTCTACATGGAGGATGTTCGTGTTTTCCGCACTCTGCGTACTCATGCCTTCTCCTCCTTTCCCTCACTGCCGGAAGAACGGTGCTTTCCAAACCACCGTCGCACAGCGGCCACCGAAAACTCGCGGTCGCCCATGATGCCCTTGCGCGCGAACAGCACGATCACCATGATGACGATCGAAAAGACGACCTTACGGAAGCCCGGACGCAGCAGCGGCACCTTGAACGCGCCGATCATGATCTCCGAATCCAGGAAACGGAGCCACCATTCCGAGCAGAGATAAAACAGGAAGGTCGCGATGATACTTCCCGTGACGGATCCAAGACCGCCGATGACAACGACCAGAAGGATCTCATAGGTCATGTTCGTCTTGAACGCGGACGCCTGCACCGTCGTCTGGAACATGGCGAGCAGCGCGCCGCCGATCCCCGCAAAGAACGAGGAGATGCAGAACGACATTCTCTTATGATGCGCGAGGTTGATGCCCATCGCCTCCGCCGCGACCTCATCGTCACGGATGGCCTTAAAGGCGCGGCCGTAGGACGAATTGATCAGCAGGACGATCACCGCGATGCAGATGACGGAGACCGTGAACGGGAACAGGAGCGTATTAAAGCTCGGGTACTTGCGCAGCATGTTGGAGCCGTTCGTAAGTCCGCCCAGCTTGTCCCACTGGCAGAACGCCCTCAGGATCTCGGCAAAGCCGAGCGTGGCGATCGCCAGATAATCGCTTTTAAGGCGAAGCACCGGAAGGCCGATCAGCCACGCGAAAAGCGCGGCGACGCAGCCCGCCGCCAGTATGCCGACCCAGAAGGGGACGGAGAACTGGACGATACCGCCGTCAAAGTACTGATATACGGAAGGCCTGGCATCCACCGGGATGGTCAGGATCCCGTAGGTATAGGCGCCGAGCAGCATGAAGCCCGCCTGGCCCAGGGAAAACAGGCCGGTAAAACCGTTCAGCAGGTTCATGGAGACCGCCACCAGCGAATAGATACAGCATTTCTGCAGGACCGTCATTGCGATACCCGTGGTCGGCAGCGTGTGGTCAAGAAGCACGACAAGTCCGAAGAGCAGCGCCAGAAGAATGGCAGAGATAATACCGTTGATCATTTTATCCTTATTCATCACGCTCACCTCTCAGACCTTATCCTTGGCGCCTTCACCGAACAGGCCGGTGGGCTTGACCAGGAGAACAACGATCAGGAGCGCGAAGGTGAACGCATCCGAGAAAGTCGTCCAGCCGGCGCCCTTGATAATATTTTCAGAGATACCGATGATGAATGCGCCGATCACGGCGCCCGGGATAGAGCCGATGCCTCCGAATACCGCGGCTACGAAAGCCTTCAGTCCGGGCATTGCGCCGGAGGTCGGGACCACGGAGGGATAATTCGAGAAATACAGCAGGGAGCCGACCGCAGCCAGGAAGGAGCCGATGATGAAGGTCATGCTGATGACCGCGTCCACCTGGATGCCCATGAGACGGCTCGTCTCAAAATCATTGGCCACCGCGCGCATCGCCATTCCGATCTTGGTGTGGTTGATCAGCTGCATCAGCAGAACGACCAGCAGCAGCGTCAGGAACGGCGTAATGATCGTCACCCACTTCGTAGTCGCCGGGCCGATCGTAACCGTGGCGGAAATACCGGGGATGGCCGGGTACGGTTTTGCCAGGCCGCCCGTGACATAGAGCGCAAGGTTCTGCAGGAGATAGGAAACGCCGATAGCGGAGATCATGACCGACATACGCGGCGCGCTCCTCAGCGGCTTATATGCCACCTTCTCGACCATCATGCCGAGGATGACCGTGACCACGATCGTCAGCGGGATGCTGACCCACAGCGGAAATACGGTCGTCGAATATATCATCAGCAGACCTGCCACCATAAAGATATCCCCGTGCGCGAAATTGATCAGACGAAGGATACCGTATACCATCGTATACCCGATCGCGATCAGGGCGTACTGGCCGCCGACGGATATGCCGGCAAGAAGATACGGCAGATTTTTACTAAAAAAACTTGCAAAGTCCATACTGGATTCCTCCACGGTACACTGGAACTGTCAAAACATATGATAAGGGGCTGCCGCAGATGGCACCGCAGCAGCCCCGGACTGTCTTAAAACAGGATCAGTACATCAGGGTAAACAGATCTTACTCAACGCCCTGCGCTGTCACAAAGACCCAGCTGCCGGACTCTGTGTCGGCCGACTTAACGAAAGCAGTGTCGCGCGCCGCGTCGCCGATCTCGTCAAATGCGATGGAACCGGTAACTCCCGTATAGGTGGTGTCCGGAAGAGCCGCCAGCACAGCGCCGGGATCCGGAGAACCGGCGTTCTTGATAGCCTCGAGAGCCATGAAGTATGCATCGTAGCCCATGACCGTGACAGCCGCGATCGTGTCGTCGCCGCCGTTGTTGGCAAGAGCGGTGCTGTCGCTGTTGATCCATTCCTTGATGGAAGCATCGAACTCTTCATCCGCGCCTTCCTGATAGAAGGTCGTAACGTAGATCTCAACATCCTTGCCCTTTGCGGCATTCAGGATAACGTTGGAATCCCAGGTGTCGCCTGCGAGCAGCGGAACCGTAACGCCCTGCGCGGAAGCGGTCTCGATGATCAGCTGAGCAGCCTCGGTGGACGTCGGAGCCATGATGACATCAGCGCCCTCGTTGACAGCTGTGGTGATGTAGGAAGTAAAGTCGGCATTGCCTTCCGGGAAGGTCTCCTCGATGACTTCGCCGCCGAGGTTCTTGAACGCCTCAGAGAAATAATGGCCAAGGCCTGCGGAATAATCATCGCCGAGCTTCGTCAGAACATACGCCTTCTTCGCTTCAAACTGGGAAGCAGCAAAGTTCGCAAGGACCGTGCCCTGGAACGGATCCAGGAAGCAGATGCGGAAATAGTTGTCATTTCCGTCGGTGACCTGCGGGTTCGTGCAGGTAACGCCGAGAGCAGCGACGCCTGCGTTAAGGAAGGTATCGCCGGCAGCGATGCAGACCGGGGAACCATAGGAACCAAGCACGATGGAAGCGCCCTCTGCAGCCTGCGCCGCAGCTGAAGCAGCCTTATCTGTGGAAGATTCATTATCAACAATGTTGAGCTCTACCTTGTACTCCGTGCCGTCGACCTCGACCGTCGGCTGTACGACATTCGCGTACTGCATGCCCAGGACTTCCTGTTTTCCGCCTGCGCCGTTGTCGCCGGATGCCGGCTCGAAAACGCCGATCGTGATCACGTCATCAGCAAGCGCGGCCGTAGAGAATGCCATCGCTGCCATGGAGAGGATAAGCATCGCAGAAACTACTTTTCTTTTCATTTACAAAACCTCCTCTTAGCGCAAAACGCTGAAACTGTATTCACAATGCAGACATATGTCTCTGCATTAACTACATGGTAGGAATTATACCATGATTCCCGATGCAATTCAATACTATCCATCAGCTTCGGACAAGCCCCTTCTCCTTCAGGTACCGCATCAGTCCGGCGCAGCCCTCGGTCACGTCCCGCCAGGTGGCCCTGAAATCCCCGGTGTACCACGGATCCGCCACATCCCCGGGTCTGTCCGTGTAGTCCAGCAGCAGGGAGATCTTCCCGTCCGGATCATCCCCGGTCATCCGCCTCATGTTCCAGAGGTTTTCGGAATCCATCCCGATGAGCATGTCGAATCTGCCGTAGTCGGAGCGCTGCATCTGGTACGCCCTCTTTCCGCCGCAGTCGATCCCGTGTTCCTTCAGGATCTTCCGCGCGGGAGGATACACCGGATTTCCCTTTCCGCCCCAGATCTCCTCGCTGCTGGTGGCAGCCGATTCAATATACAGCTGATCCGAAACGCCCTCGCGGGCCGCCAGGTCCTTCATGACAAACTCCGCAATGGGCGACCGGCAAATATTGCCGTGACAAACGAACAAAATTCTAACCATTATTTCTCCTCTTCGAAAAGCAGTAGTAATCTTGAGTGTAATTACTCATTCGTTTTGCAACGCGACACCTTTATGTCATGTTTATTATAGCAGTTAAACTTTTTTCCGTAACCGAAAAAAAGCCTGCGGGCATCAGGATGTAGTGTAGATACGAACAGTTTAGTTGTTGGTGAATATGAATATTGCAGGGATGGTATTTGATTTTCTGAACATTAACATCCGTACTTTTCTCCCTGCTTTTTCATAAACAGAAAACGGATTGGCTGGTCCCTGCTTACAGATGGATTAGAAAAAAGAGCCATACCAC
>CAJOLD010000058.1 GCA_905235435.1 uncultured Lachnospiraceae bacterium | reverse complement strand
ATCTGCCGGGCCTCTGAAACATGGCAGTGCAACTCCGGGATATCGGCCTGCTGGTCTGCTTTTTGCTCTTGACTGAGCCAAGTCGGGCAGTGCAAACCCAGGGATTTCCCGAAGTGGTCTGCTTCTTGCTTCCCCAGTCCCGCGGTCACCGGCCCCCGCCAGCCATTAAAGCAAGTCGCGACTATTCTTCTGTACCCTGCCGTGGCCACCTCCGCGCCGGGAAGCCGCCACCCCGCGCCGGGCAGCCATCGCAATGCTTCCCCGGCAAGCCCAAAGCCATTGCTCCGCCAATGTTGACACTTAAGGCTCTAATTAGTAAAATTTAGAGAGGCCACAGTGTCCCTTTTGTGGCCTTTTCTAATTTGGAATATGACTATTGTAAACTTGTTTTTCGACATTATTTTGTAAGTGAATTTCAAGAGAGGTGTTTGATTTTGGCTTGGTATGATAATGCTGTATTTTATCACATTTATCCTCTTGGGCTGACCGGGGCTCCGGCGCAGAATGATTACGGCGAGCCGGTCCATCGGCTGCGCAACCTCATGCCGTGGATCGCCCACATCCGCGATCTCGGATGCAGCGCGCTTTATATCGGCCCGCTGTTCGAGTCGGTCGGGCATGGCTATGAGACGACAGATTACAGGAAGCTGGACAGCCGTCTTGGGACCAATGATGATCTGAAAGATTTCGTGGCAGAGTGCCATTGCCAGGGGATCCGCGTGATCCTGGACGGCGTGTTCAACCATGTCGGCAGGGATTTCTTCGCTTTTAAGGATCTGCAGCAGAACCGCGAGAATTCTCCTTACCGCGACTGGTTCTGCAACGTCAATTTCTGGAACAACAATGAGTACAATGATGGCTTTTCGTATGATAACTGGGGCGGATATAACCTTCTTGTCAAGCTGAACCAGCGCAATCCCTCCGTGCAGGATCATCTTTGCAGTGCCATCCGCATGTGGGTCGATGAATTTGACATCGATGGCCTGCGCCTGGATGCGGCGGATGTTCTTGACTTCGGTTTTATGCAGACGCTGCGCCGCCTGGCTGATGAGGTCAAGCCCGAGTTCTGGCTGATGGGCGAGGTGATCCACGGCGATTACACTCGCTGGGTGAACGCGAACATGCTTGATTCGGTCACGGATTATACGCTGCACAAGGCACTCTACTCCGGCCACAATGATCACAACTATTTCGAGATCGCGCATACGGTGAAGCGCCTTTATGATATGGGGCTCAACCGCCAGGGCGGAATGAAACTTTACAGCTTCGTCGACAATCACGACGTAGAGCGGATCTATACGAAGCTTAGCAACAAGGCACACTTTACGCCGGTGCACATCCTTCTCTATACTCTGCCCGGCATCCCCTCCATCTACTATGGATCGGAGTTCGGGATAGAAGGCGCAAAGGGGTGGGGATCCGACGCTCCTCTGCGTCCCGTCCTTGATCTGAAGGATTACGCCGATGCCCTGACGCAGAACCCCTGCACCCGCCTGATCGCGGCTCTCGGGCCCCTGCGCCGCAGCGTGCCCGCCCTCATGGACGGCGATTACCGCGAGCTTCAGCTCACGACGCGGCAATACGTGTTCTCGCGCACGAAAGACGGAAACAGCGTCATCGTGGCAGTCAACAATGACGATGCCCCGGCTGAGCTGCAGGTCCCGGCGGACGGCGGAAAGCTGTACACGGGCGCCCTCTCCGGAGAGACGCTGCGCGCCACGGACAACATGCTGCGCTTCACGATCCCCGGCAATTCCGGCGAAGTCTGGGTCCCCGAGGGAGCCGGCGATCTGACCGCGAAGCCGGTGCTCTCAGCCATCCCCGAGAAGCAGAGGGAAGAGAGCAAGGGTGGCGACAACGATGGACAGGCAGGCGCCGCTGAACCTAAACCCGGCGCCGCCGGCACTCTCGGCGCCGCCGATACAAAATCCGAAAAGATCCCGGTTCCCATCCCCAGGGACAAGTCCTATGAGGAAATGACCGTGGAGGAGCTGCAGAGCGTGATCCTCGAAAAGCTTGCAAAGAACGGTCCTGTTACAGATCAGATGCGCAGAGACGTTGAAGAAAACATCTGGCACGACTCGCTGGTGAACTGGGCAAGGAGTTTCTGATCGACGTATTAATTGTTTACCGCCGGCCCTTTGCCGGGCCTGTGTTTATAAAGCATTCTGGCGATATGTAAAGGAGGTATGTGATGAATCAGGTCATTCAGAACATGGCGGACAGGCGTTCAGTCCGGAAGTATACGGCGGAGCAGATCCCGGAAGATACGCTGATGGAGATCGTCGAAGCGGGTTATCTTTCGCCGAACGCAGGTAATAAGCAGCATTTGCGTATGGTGGTCTGCCAGAATGCGCAGATCAATGAGACGCTGGGAAAGCTGCGGATGCTGGTCACGAGAAAGTTCTGGTGGCCGAAGGAGGGAGAGGAGTTTGTTTTCTCGGAGGAGGAGCTTGACGATCCGAAGCTTGAGAATTCTTTTTACGGCGCTCCCTGCGTGATCTACCTGTTTTCGAAGAAGGATTTTGAATTTGCGGAAGCTGACGCGTACATCATGTCGAACAATCTTTGCCTTGCGGCGCGCAGCTTTGATGTGGGGTCCTGCGTGATCTCGGTCGCGACGGATTACTTCCTGCTTGATTCTGCAAAGAAAATCCTGGAGAGCTGGGACATCACTGATGAGTACAGGATCTTCGCGCATGCGATCCTCGGCTATCCGGAGGGAGGTTTCCCGGACGCGAAGGAGCACGACCTGTACATACCGCCGCTCTTTGTAAAGTAAAATGATCCCTGGTTCCGCGGGCACTGGTTTCCGGTAGGTATCAAAGCAAGTCGCGACTATTATTATTGACCTGCGCGACTCCAATGCCGCGCCGGGAATCAAATCCAGAAACTATAAACAAATTAGGAGAAAAAACCATGAATGAAATCAAACCCCCACGCAAATCGTTGACTACTTATTATCTGGTCGTGTTGCTGATTATTCTGATCGCCAACCTGGTTATCGGTCCCTCGCTTGCGCAGAGGCGGATCGTGGAGGTCGATTACGGCAAGTTTATGTCTATGACGGAGAAGGGCGAGATCGGCAAGGTGGAGATCCAGCCGCATCAGATCCTGTTTACGGAGAAGGATGGAGATGCCGTTTATAAGACCGGTCTGATGGACGATCCGGGGCTTGTGGAGAGGCTCTATGAGTCCGGTGCGGAGTTTACGAGCGAGATCCAGCAGGAGGCGTCGCCGATCGTTGCCTTCCTTGTGAACTGGATCCTGCCGCTGGTGATCTTCCTGATTTTCGGCCGCATTCTGACGTGGATGCTCATGAACAGGACCGTCGGCGACTCGATGACGTTCGGCATGGGCAAGTCCAACGCGAAGGTGTATGTGAAGTCTTCGGACGGCATCCGGTTCTCGGATGTCGCGGGCGAGGATGAGGCCAAGGAAAACCTTTCCGAGATCGTGGATTATCTGCACAACCCGCAGAAGTATCAGGAGATCGGCGCCGCGATGCCCAAGGGCGTGCTGCTTGTCGGCCCTCCCGGAACGGGCAAGACCATGCTCGCCAAGGCGGTCGCCGGCGAGGCGGAGGTCCCGTTCTTCTCGATGTCCGGCTCGGAGTTCGTTGAGATGTTTGTCGGCATGGGCGCGTCGAAGGTCAGGGATCTGTTCAAGCAGGCCAAGGAGAAGGCGCCGTGTATCGTCTTTATCGATGAGATCGACGCCATCGGCAAGAGGCGCGAAGGCAATGTCGCCGGCGGCAATGATGAGAGAGAGCAGACGCTCAACCAGCTGCTGACGGAGATGGACGGCTTTGAGGGCAACACCGGCGTCGTTATTCTGGCGGCGACCAACCGCCCGGAGACGCTCGATCCCGCTCTGACAAGGCCCGGTCGTTTCGACCGCAGGGTCCCCGTCGAGCTTCCGGATCTTAAGGGCCGCGAGGAGATCCTCAAGGTGCACGCGAAGAAGATCAAGATCAGTGATGATGTCGATTTCGCCCAGGTCGCCAGGATGGCTTCCGGTGCTTCCGGCGCCGAGCTCGCCAATATCGTCAACGAGGCCGCGCTGCGCGCAGTGCGCGAGAGCAGGCCTTATGCGACGCAGACGGACCTGGAGGAGAGCATCGAGGTCGTCATCGCCGGCTATCAGAAGAAGAACGCGATCCTGACGGAGAAAGAGAAGTGGACGGTCGCCTACCACGAGATCGGCCACGCCCTGGTGGCGGCAAAGCAGACAAACAGCGCTCCGGTGCAGAAGATCACGATCATCCCGAGGACGTCGGGAGCGCTCGGCTATACGATGCAGGTCGAGCAGGATAACCACTATCTGATGACAAAGACCGAGATCGAGAACCAGATCGCCACCCTCACCGGCGGAAGGGCTGCTGAGGAGGTCGTGTACGGTGAGATCTCCACGGGCGCTTCGAACGATATCGAGAAGGCGACGAAGCTCGCCCGCGGCATGGTGTCGCAGTACGGCATGAGTGACGACTTCGATATGGTCGCGATGGTCAACATGAACAACCAGTATCTCGGCGGCGATGCTTCTCTCAACTGCTCCGAGGAGACGCAGACGATCATCGACAGAGAGGTCGTGGAAATTGTTAAGAAGCAGCATGCAAAAGCTGTTCAGATACTGTTGGATAACCGTGATAAGCTGGATGAGCTGGCTAACTATCTCTACGCAAATGAAACGATCACCGGCGAAGAATTCATGGAGATCCTGAATAAGTAAGGAGATCCGCATGAGTAAGAAAAGCAACCAGACGGAAGACCGCAAGGTCGAGGTCGAAAAAAATCTGCTGAACTATTCCGGCGGGGATCAGGCCGAACTTTTCAAGGCCTTTGAGACAGACGAGGAAGGTCTCGATCCGGTGCAGGCATCGGACCGCCTGGAGGAATACGGCAGGAACATTATCGATTACGGCAAAGAGAAGAGCCTTGCCTCCCGGATCAAGGAGGCGGTGATCAACCCGTTCAACGTCGTGCTGCTCGCCGTGGCCTTCATCACGCTGTTTACGGACGTCATCATCGCGGATGATCCTTCCTGGGCTACGTTTATCATGCTGGTGGCAGTCGTCGTCATCTCGGCGGTGATCTCTTTCGTCCAGACGGAGAAATCCGACAGCGCGGCGAAGAAGCTCCAGAACATGATCACCAACAAGATCGACGTTGTCCGCAACGGCATCGAGGTGGAGATCAGCATTGAGGAGGCCGTGCCGGGCGATATCGTGAAGCTCGCCTCCGGCGATATGATCCCGGGCGACGTCCGCTTTATCGAGACCAAGGACCTGTTCATCGACCAGTCGCAGCTGACGGGCGAGAGCAATCCGGTCGAGAAGTTTACGACCATCGACACCGGCGTGGGCGTGACGGATCTGCCCAACATCGGCTTTATGGGATGCAACGTCGTCTCAGGCAGCGCGAAGGCGGTCATCCTGACGACGGGCGGGAACACTTACTTTGGCAGCATGGCGAAGAGCCTGAGCACGTTTGAGGAGAAGAGCACCTTCGAAAAGAACCTCGACTCCATCAGCAGCCTGCTCATCCGCTTCATGTGCATCACCGTGCCGGTCATCTTCATCGCCAACCTGCTCACCAAGGGCAACTGGCTCTCATCGCTGATGTTCGGCATCACCATCGCTGTCGGCATTATGCCGGAGATGCTGCCCGTCATCATGACTTCGTCCCTGGCTACGGGCGCTGTCAGCATGTCGCGCAAGAAGACCATCGTCAAGCGCCTGGGCGCCATCCAGACCTTCGGCGAGATGGATATTTTCTGCACGGACAAGACGGGCACGCTCACGCAGGATGAGATCATTCTTGAAAAGTATATGGACGTGCTGGGGCGCGAGGACAAGCGCATCCTGCGGCACGCCTTCCTGAACAGCTATTTCCAGACGGGACTGAAGAACCTGATGGACGTCGCGATCATCAACCGCGCGGAGAAGGAGGACCTTTCCTACCTGAAGGAGACTTATCAGAGGATCGATGAGATCCCCTTCGATTTTACCCGCCGCCGCATGAGCGTGGTCCTGACGGACAAGAGCGGCAAGCGCCAGCTGATCACCAAGGGCGCCGTCGAGGAGATCCTCTCCATCTGCTCATACATCGAGATCGACGGCGAGGTGAAGGAGCTGACCGACGATCTGCGCGCGGGCGCGCAGAGGATCGCCGA
The DNA here is from genome assembly GCA_905235435.1 of uncultured Lachnospiraceae bacterium. Classification (GTDB taxonomy): domain Bacteria; phylum Bacillota; class Clostridia; order Lachnospirales; family Lachnospiraceae; genus CAMOKZ01. The sequence goes on along the minus strand of CAJOLD010000058.1, from coordinate 2,958 downwards.
GGAGAATAATCTTGAGGGCATCCGCGTGATCGCGGTCGCCCAGAAAAATGACGTGCACGACGTCAACGTGTTCGGCGTCGATGATGAGAGCAAAATGGTGCTGATCGGCTTTGTGGGCTTCCTGGATCCGCCGAAGGCCTCCGCGGGCCCGGCCATCGCGGCCCTTAAGGATCACGGTGTGCGCACCGTCGTCCTCACCGGCGACAGCGAGGGCGTGGCCGTGAACATCTGCGGCCGGCTCGGCATCCGCACGGAGAAGACCCTCACCGGTGCGCAGGTGGAGGCGATGTCAGACGAGGAGCTGGCCGCCGCCTGCGAGGAGTGCGATATCTTCTCCAAGCTTTCGCCCTACCAGAAGCAGCGCGTGGTCAAGGTCTTCCAGAGCATGGATCACACAGTCGGCTACATGGGCGACGGCATCAACGACAGCCTGCCGCTGAAGCAGGCGGATATCGGCATCTCGGTCGACAACGCGGTCGACATCGCAAAGGAGGTCGCCGATATCATCCTCCTCGAAAAGGACCTGAATGTGCTTGACGAGGGCGTCATGGAGGGCCGCAGGACCTTCGCGAACATGTCCAAGTATCTGAAGATGTCGGTCAGCGGCAACTTCGGCAACATGTTCTCGGTGCTGATCGCCAGCATCTTCCTGCCGTTCCTTCCGATGCTGCCCATCCACATCCTGGTGCAGAACCTGCTCAACGACTTCGCGCAGCTCGGCATGCCCTTCGACCGCGTGGAGACCGAGTACATCCAGAAACCGAAGAAGTGGGACCTTCGCGGCCTGCGCACCTTCATGGTGAGCTTCGGCCTGCTCAGCACCGTCCTCGACGTGCTCTGCTTTACCGTGCTGTGGTTCATCTACAAATACAACAGCATCGCCGTGGCAGGCTTCTTCCAGTGCGGCTGGTTCATGTTCGGCGTCATCTCGCAGACCATGGTCATCCACACCCTGCGCACGCCTAAGATCCCGTTCATCGAAGACCGCGCCTCCGTGCAGCTGACGACCTCCACGCTCTGCGTCGCCGCCATCACGCTGCTCATCGGCTTCACAAAGATCGCCGGGCTGTTCGACCTGCCCGTCATGCCGATCAACTACCTCGGATGGATCGTGGTGCTCATGCTCGTGTACACGGTGCTCGCGCAGATCATGAAGAAGGTTTATATTCGGGTGTATAGGGAGTGGATTTGAGGAAGAGAAGATAAGTGATTGCCAGTGATGGCAGAGATCCAGTGATTTAGGGATCCAGTCCCCCGGCCCTTAGGGCCGGGGGACTTTTGGGTTTGGATATTGGGGGGGGGGACGGCTATCCGGCGCGGTATTTGCCCCGGCAGGTCACAGAAGAATAGTCGCGACTTGCTTTAATACCTACCGGGAGTCGGTGGCCGCGGGCGAAGGGAAGCAAAAAGCAGACCAATCCGGGGATTCCCGGGATTTGCACTGCCTAGATCGGCTTCCCGGCGCGGTATTTGCCCCGGCAGGTCACAGAAGAATAGTCGCGACTTGCTTTAATACCTACCGGGAGTCGGTGGCCGCGGGCGAAGGGAAGCATTGACGGCTGCCCGGCGCGGGGGTGGAAGGCGGCAGGGTACAGAAGAATAGTCGCGACTTGCTTTGATACCTTCCGGAAGCCAGCGGCCGCGGGCGAAAGGAGCATTGACGGTTGCCCGGCGCGGCATTGACCCCGGCAGGGCAATAAAAAATAGTCGCGACTTGCTTTAATTCCTACCGGAAGCCAGTTGCCGCGGGACTAGGAAGCAGTGCCGGGCAGTGCAACAGAGCCCATATCCATATCTGGTCTGCCCGGCGCGGCATTGGCTTCGGCAGGTCAATAAAAAATAGTCGCGACTTGCTTTAATTCCTACCGGAAGGAACTGGCCGCGGGCGCCCGCGCGCGGCAGCACCCGCGGATGTAACAAATTGCATCCTCCAATTGACTTGCAAACAAATCACGAAATGATATATGATTAATGACGAAAGCCCCTGGCACTCATTTCAGGAACCATTTACCTAATTACCCATCTGGTCAGTCACCCAATCACCTTATCACTCATTTAATCTGTCACCCATTTACCTTACATTCCACGCTCAAAGCCCAAACTCAAATACCCCATTAATTCCAAACTCAAACACCACATTAATTCCACACTCACATTCCACATTAACTCAGTCAAATATTACATATCCAAGGAAGGAGCTCATGATCGATGACGGACAACATTCGTACTCTCTTACAGGAGCGGAAGGCCAACTTACAGCAGTTGGATAAGAAGGTGACGAAGCAGCTGAAAAACGCTCCGGAGGGGAGCCTCCGGGTCAGCAACAGCCATGGGAGGATCCAGTGTTATCGCAAAGATAAGACGACGAACAGAGCAGGGACTTATATCCCCAAAAGCAACAGAGATCTGGCTGTGGATCTGGCGCAAAAGGATTACCTGGAGAAATTGCGGATCTCCATTCATCAGGAAATGGAGGCCATCGATGCCTACCTTTGCGAGCTTCCGGAGCTTACTGCGGAGGAGGTTTTTACAGGGCTCAGCGAGGCAAGACAGAACCTTGCGATCCCTTTGTTCGAGACGGATGATCATTTTGTCCGGAGATGGCAGGAGCAGGCATACACCAAGAAAGAGATCGACGATTTGACACCTGTCTTTCAGACGGATAAAGGAGAAATGGTACGTTCGAAATCCGAAGTGATCATCGCCAATGAGCTTGCCAAAGCAGGCGTGCCCTATCGTTACGAATTCCCCATAAATCTGGAAGAGATCGGGCAAGTGTATCCCGATTTCACTGTTCTGAACGTAAAAACGAGAAATGTATACTACTGGGAGCATCAGGGGATGATGGATGATCCCGATTATTATAAAACCTTCGCAGAAAACCTCGTCCATCCTGGATGTGCGGGGATGAATGCGCCCGTCAGGCATTTTAGGCCTTTTTCTTTTTTCGGCCTCGGG
>CAJOLD010000057.1 GCA_905235435.1 uncultured Lachnospiraceae bacterium | reverse complement strand
GGGCAGCCCCCGGGCGGTACGCGCCGGTGATCACCTGCCGCGCGGACAGGGTGCCGCCGGTGATCTTCATCCAGGTCAGCCGGTTTCCCTGCGCGTCCCGGGAGATCTTATAGACCCTCGCGCCGAATTCCTCCGGGTACGAGGGCGCATCGAGCAGCCTCTCCATCCCAGCGAGGAATTCCATAACGCCTGTCATTTTAAGGGCCGAGCCGAAAAAGCAGGGGAAGACGGCGCGGCCGCGCACCAGCCCCGCAAGGTCCCCGTCCGTGATCTCTCCCGTCTCCAGATACCGCTCCAGGAGGGCTTCGTCGCAGACCGCCGCCGCCTCGCAGAAGCTCTCGCCCCTTTCGCCAAAGTCCGAAAAATCCACGCAGGAAGCGGAGAGTTTTTCCGTAAGCTCCCGCATCACGGCCTCCCGGTCGGCGAGCGGCTGGTCCATCTTGTTCACGAAGATAAAAGTCGGGATCTCATAGCGCTCCAGCAGTCTCCAGAGCGTGCGCACATGCCCGCCGGCTCCGTCCGCCGCGCTGATCACCAGGATGGCGTAATCCAGGATCTGCAGGCTCCGCTCCATCTCGGCGGAAAAATCCTCATGCCCCGGCGTATCCAGCAGCGTCACGGCGAAGGGGCCGGCCTGCATCTGCGCCTGCTTGGAAAAGATCGTGATCCCTCTCTCCCTCTCCAGCTCAAAATGATCGAGAAAGGCATCCCCGTGGTCCACGCGCCCTGCCTTCCGGATGCTGCCGGTCAGGTAGAGCATGGCCTCCGCAAGCGTCGTCTTCCCCGCGTCCACATGGGCGAGGATCCCAATGTCCAGTCGTTCTCCGAGCATAGCCAGCCCTCCCGCTGCTCCCGTCTTCTCACTGCGAGGGGCTGCCGCACCGACCGGTGTGACAGCCCCCCAGCAACCATAAATCTTTGTCTTATCTTATCTGATCTTATCTGACTCTTACAGTCTGGAATATCCGTACGCGTTTACGATCGCGTCGATCTTGATATTCCTTGCGCACAGCGGGCACTCCGTAAAGTCGTAGGTCCTGTATCCGGCGAGGTCCTCCTCATAGAACAGGGACTGGACCGGGATGCCGCAGACTTCCTTCTGCGCGGAGAAGATCGCCGCGACGCCTTCCATCTGTCCGCCGTAGTAGTTGACGCACTCGATCGCTCTCTCGACCGTGTGTCCCGTGGTGGCCGTCGCCACCAGCAGCAGGCAGTGCTTGTCGCGGACCATGCTCTGCAGGTTGTCCCTGAAAAGCAGCTGGCCGCCCTGATTCACCTCCGGGGAGATGACGTACATACTCTTGTGCTGGTTCAGGGAGAGCACGCCGACTCTGGTCAGGTCCTCCGCAAGGTAAGCCGCGATCATTTCGCAGCCGTCCATCGTGATGATCGTGTCGATGTAATGGGTCGCGGAATACTTCGAGGCAAGCACCTCGGCAGCAGCCTGCGCTTCACTCTGCCTGGACTTCATGATGGTCATGTCCACATAATAATTGATGTGGGAGTGGTTCGTGGCAAAGTGGCCCGGAATAACACGGATACATGCATTCTGGTTTTCTCTGGACGGAATTTTTACGATCTGGTTCACTTACAGCACCTCCTTACAACTTTACAATGATCTTCGCGGGACATTTCTCTGCGCAGAGGCCGCAGCCCTCGCACAGAGCCGGGTCGATGGCGGCGACATTGCCCTGCATCGATATAGCGCCCTTCGGGCACTGCTTTACACAGAGGCCGCAGCCGCGGCACCCTGCATCGCACTGATTTTTAAGAACAGCAAATTTCTCGCGGTTGCTGCACTGCACCTGATACGCCGTGCTTACCGGAATAAGCGTGATCAGATGCTGCGGGCAGGCCGCCGCGCACATGCCGCAGGCCACGCACTTTTCGCGGTCGACCTTCGCGATTCCGCCCACAAGGCGGATGGCGTCAAACTGGCAGACCTCTGTGCAGGTCCCGAAGCCCAGGCAGCCCTGCGCGCACATTTTGTCGCTCACGCCGACTGCCGCCGCGGAGCTGCAGCTGTCCGCTTCCACAAGATTGCCGCGCGTTTTGACCTTGTCGCAGGTCCCGGCGCACCTTACAAAAGCGACCTTCTTTTCTCCCAGGGAGGCATCGCCGCCGACGATCGCGGCGATCGCGTCCGCGGCCTTCTGTCCGCCCACGGGGCAGACGCCGGAAGGCGCGGTGCCCGCCGCGACTGCCGCCGCAGCCGCGTCGCAGCCCGCGTAGCCGCAGGCGCCGCAGTTGTTGCCCGGCAGGCAGGCCCTCACGGCGACCGCCTTCTCATCCACCTCAACGGCGAATACATTTCCCAGGATCACAAGCAGGATCCCAATCACAAGACCGATCACGCCCAGGAGAATGACGGTAATAATGATCGAATTCATCTGATTTTACCTCTCTTTCTCTGCGTTTCAGCCTATGCTTCCGAAACCGAAGAACGCCATCCCCATCAGACATGCGCAGAAAAGCACGATGGGCGCGCCCTGTAAGGCTTTCGGAATATCATTGTCCGCGATCTGTTCACGGATCCCCGCGAGCACGACGATGGCGATCGTGTAACCCAGCGCCGTACCGAAACCGGAGACCACGCACTCGATAAAGTTATATCCGTCCGTCACGTTGTTGAGCGCTACGCCAAGGACGGCGCAGTTCGTCGTGATCAGGGGCAGATAGATGCCCAGCGCCTTATACAGGCCCGGCGAGGTCTTTTTGAGGAACATCTCGACCATCTGCACCAGCGCGGCGATGACGAGGATGAAGACGATGGTCTTCAGGTAGTCCAGGCCGAGCGGCGCCAGCAGGAAGTCATACAGGATGCTCGCGACCGCGGAGGCGATCGTCATGACGAAGATGACGGCGCCGCCGAGGCTGGCCGAGGTCTTAATGCTGTTGGAGACGCCCAGGAACGAGCAGATGCCGAGGAACTGACTGAGCACGACGTTATTGACGAACGCGCAGGTCATAATGATCACAAGAAGATTTGTCATGCCTTTTCACACTCCTCTCCGCCCTTTGCCGCGCAGTCCTTCGGGCACATGCCGCAGGGCTCGCCGTTGACCATGTCGTTCGCCCTGGTCCGGATAGAGAGGGCGTTCATCACGAGCGCGATCAGTCCGAGGATGAGGAAAGCGCCCGGCGCGCGCACGATCATGTCGATCGGCTGATAGAAATCGGGCATCACCCGCACGCCGCAGAGCGTCCCCGCGCCCAGCAGCTCCCTGAAGAAACTGATGGCGGTAAGGCTCAGCGTAAAGCCGATCCCCATGCCGAGGCCGTCGAATATCGACAGCAGCGGCGGGTTCTTGGAGGCGTACGCCTCCGCGCGGCCCAGGATGATGCAGTTGACGACGATCAGGGGGATAAAGACGCCCAGGGACTCGTAAAGGTCCAGGAGATACGCCTTCATCAGAAGCTCGGTCACCGTCACGAAGGAGGCCACGATGACGATGAAGGCAGGCAGCCTCACCTCATCGGGGATGACCTTCCGCAGAAGCGAAATGACCAGGTTTGATACGACCAGCACTGCCGTTGTAGAAAGGCCCATGCCGATGCCGTTGATCACGGAGGTGGTCACGGCGAGCGTCGGGCACATCCCCAGCATCATGACGAAGGTGGGATTTTCTTTGACAATGCCATTATAGATACGTTCCATATTTCCATTCATATCTGTCCCCTCCTTCCTTCTACGCGATGTTTGTCTGATAGAAACTGATGGCTCCGTTCACGGCGTTGACCACCGCGCCGGAGGTCGTGGAAGCGCCGGAGACGGAATCGATGTCATCGTCCGTCGTGGAATTGCCGGCCTTGTTCAGCGTAAAGACGTCGGTCTTCACGCCGGCAAACTGGCTCTTGAACTCGTCCTCGTCGACGCGCATGCCCATGCCCGCGGTCTCGTTGAGGGTGGTAAAGGCGATGCCCGTAAGGGTGCCGTCCGGCTCAAAGCCGACGGTCAGGGTGATCTCGCCCTCAAAGCCTTCCATGGAGGTCACGCTCAGGCCCCAGCCGGCGTCGCCGCCGTTTTCATCGATGCCGTGGACGGCCTCGTTGATATACACCTTGCCGAACGCGCCGTCCCCGTAGATCTCTCCGTCCAGATCGGCGATGGCGCCGCTCACGGCGTCATCATACTCAAAGGAGGCAGCGCCCGGAACGACCGTTTCAAAGGCCGCGAGGTTGGCCGCCATCTGGTTCTCGGCGATCTTATCCTTCGTCATCGCGTTGACGCCCGCGAGCGCGAACGCGGCGATGAGGCAGATGACCGTCAGTACGAGGGCCGGTTTGATACTGATCTTTTTCATATCTTCACTTCCCTCCTTTTTTTCTTCCGATCCCAAAGGGAGTGCCGATAATGTAGCGGTCGATCAGCGGAACGACGAGGTTGCCGACCACGATCGCGTAGGAGGTGCCGTCATTCATGTTGCTGAAGAAGCGGAAGACGGCACAGAGGAACCCGACAAAGATTCCGTAGACGATATGCCCCTTCGACGTGACCGGACTGGTCACGGGGTCGTTTGCCATAAAGAACGCGCCCAGCACGACGCCGCCGCCCACGAACTGCGAGAGCAGGAACTCCGGATCGAAGCCGTGCCCGCCGAGGATCCCGCAGAAGACGATGAACGAGAGCAGCATGGAGACCGGGATCTCCGGTGTGATAGTCCCCGTCACCAGCAGATAGAGTCCGCCGAGAAGAAGGGCCGCGATGGAAACGCCGATGTGTCCGGAGGCGAAGCCCATGAACATCTTCAGCTCGCTCACGTTCTCTCCGGCCTTGATGGCTGCCAGAGGCGTGGCGGATGAGACGCCGTCGATCGTGTAATTGGTCATCGCCGTGCCAAAGGAGATCAGCAGGAAGATGCGGCCCGCGAGCGCGGGGTTCACAAAGTTCTGGCCAAGACCTCCGAAGAAGCATTTGACGATGAGGATGGCGAACAGGCTGCCCAGATACGGGATGTAGAGCGGTACCGTGGGCGGGAGCATGAGCGCCAGAATAAGGCCGGTCACGACTGCGGAGCAGTCCCAGAGGGTGTTCGGCCTGTGGGTGACATAGTCAAAAGCGAACTCCGTGAGCATCGCGGACGCAATGCTCACCAGGACGACCAGGAGGCTGTGGAAGCCGAACCAGTAGATGCCGAAGAACGTCGCCGGCATCAGCGCGCATACCACATTGAACATCTCATGGCTCGTGGAGTGGCTGGTCCTCACATGCGGGGAGGAAGACAGATTCTTAAGCTGTGCCATTATTTCTTCTCCCCCTTTCCTGTGACGGCGGCCTGCTCCTTCGCGGCCGCGGCCTCCTTTTCGGCCTTCACGGCCTTGTCCCACGCGATCGCGAGCGGCTTGGTCTCCTTAAAGGTAAGGGTCAGCGGCCGCTTGGCGGGACATGTGTAGGTGCAGCATCCGCAGGAGATGCAGTCGAGGCCGTGCAGGCGGATATACCGGTCAAAGTCCTTCCGCTTCGCGGCGTCGGCCATGGCCTGCGGGATGAGGCCCATCGGACATGCCCGTGAGCATCTTCCGCAGTGGATGCAGTTGGTCTGGATGGCCTGCGCCTCCTCCACCGGGTCATTCATCATGCAGGTGAGGGCGTTGCTCGTCTTGACGAGCGGCACGTCCAGCACGGAAAGGGCGGTCCCCATCATGGGGCCTCCCATGATCACTTTTTTCGCCGCGGGGTCGACCCCTCCGGCCGCGTCCAGAAGCTCCTGCACGCTCGTGCCGAGGCGGGCGTTAAAGTTGTCCGGCGCGCCGGCCGCGTCCCCCGTCACGGTCACGCCTCTCTCGATGAGCGGTGTGTTCAGGCAGACAGCATTGTAGATGGCCGCGATCGTCGCGATGTTGTCGACCACGCAGCCGAGGCCCGAGGGCAGCTCTCCGGAGCCCAGGTAGCTGCCGGTGACCGCATGCACGAGGTTGCGCTCACCGCCCTGCGGGTATTTGACCTTGAGCCCGAGCATGCTGATGCGGCTCTCTTGCGCCGCTGCCGCTTCAAGGGCGGCAAGGGCCTCCGGTTTGTTGGTCTCGACGGCGATCACGCCCGAAGCGTTCGGGAACAGCTTCAGAACGATCTTCATCCCCTCGATGATGACCTCCGGATGCTCGCGCATCAGGCGGTCGTCGCATGTGATGCCGGGTTCGCACTCGGCGCCGTTCGCGATAAAGTATCTGATCTCTTCGGGGTTCTTCGGCGCAAGCTTAACGTGCGTCGGGAAACCGGCGCCGCCCATGCCGACAATGCCCGCGTCCTGGATCTTCGCAAGGATCTCCTTCGCGTCAAGATCCTCCCACGCGGACTTTTCGCCCACACCGGGAGCCGGGGTGAACATGCCGTCATTCTCGATCACGATGCAGTCCGCCATGTTGCCGGCGCCGATGGGCCGTCTCTCGATTCCCTTCACCTTCCCGGAACATGAGCTGAAGATATTTGCCGAGACAAAGCCGTCCGCCTTCGCGATCAGCTGTCCGGCAAGCACCTCATCCCCGCGGTTTACGACCGGTACGGCAGGTTTTCCGATGTGCTGCCCGAGCGGGAACACAAGATCCCCCTTCGGCAGAAAAGGCCTGAGCGCCTTCTCCCGGGTGGGTTCCTTGTTCTCCTTCGGATGCACACCGCCTCTGAATGAATGGATACGCATATGCTTTCCTCTTCCCTTCTGGTTGTTCTCTCTCTAAAGTCTTTGGCAGATCAGCCGTCTTTCAGGATCAGCCGGCCTGCGACTGCGCGATGCAGTCATCCAGACATGCCTTAACGGCGTTTGTCGTTACGGTTGCGCCGGCGACGCCATCAATGTCACTGCCCTGCGCCTCCAGGCACTGTTCGACCAGTTCAGGTCCTGCTGCGCCGCCGATCTCCGGTGTCTCACCCGACACATCCAGCCGGATATCCGTGATCTTTGAGCCATTGAACGTGGCTGTCATGGAAACGTCGCCCATCATGCCCGCCGCGGTGGCCGTAAATACCTGTTCATCGCCTGTCATGGCAGCGTTGACACCAACCAGGCCCGCAACCACGGCGGCGCTGACCACGCAGGCGGCAGCTCCTTTTAGGAGAAAGCCCCGCACTTCATTCATGCTGTATCACCCTCCTTATATGAACTTTACACGATAAAGAAAAAACTCTCCTCAGCGCGGTGGGCACTGAAGCTGCCGCGACCCGGAGAGTCCATTTCCTTACGAATTATTATCATCCAAATTGCACTTAATGTCAAGCTTATGATATACTTCAGAAGGTGACGGCACCCTCCTCGCAAAGGCAGAAAAATTCGGTCTTTTCCCGGGGAGAAACCGTCCCAAAAATATTCTGAACTTACTTCTATTCTGAACTTACTTCGAGGGGGGCTCTTATGACCAGCAAATTCCGGCCGGCAGCCGCCGCTCTTATGCTTGCGCTCTCGCTCTGCGCGCTGAGTGCCTGCTCGTCGGGCCCGCAGGTTTCCGGGGAGCGGGATCCGCAGGCTTCCGGGGAGCGGGATCCGCAGGCTTCCGAGAGCAGCAGCCGCTATGTCGCGAGCATGGATACGGTGATCACGCTGACCGCCTACGGGAGCGCGCGGGAGGAGGCCTTGGACCTCGCCGAAAAAGAGATCCTCCGCCTCAACGACCTGCTGAGCATCGGCGAAGAAGGCAGCGAGGTCTCCGCCATCAACCGGGATGGCGGCGGCACCCTCTCCGATGACGTGCGCGCCCTTGTCGAAGAGTCCCTTGCCCTGTATGAAAGCACGGACGGCGCCTTCGACATCACCGTCTATCCGCTCATGGAGCTCTGGGGCTTTACCTCCGGGAACTACCGCGTCCCCTCGGACAGCGAGATCGCCAAAGTGCTTGAAACCGTCGACGCAGGCCGGCTTCGTTACGATCCGGACACCCATTTCCTGACCCTCGGCGAGGGCCAGACGATCGACCTCGGCGGCATCGCGAAAGGCTACGCCTCCGCCCGCATTATGGATATCTTCCGGGAAGCCGGCGTCACCTCCGGCCTTGTCTCCCTGGGCGGCAACGTCCAGTGCCTGGACGCAAAGCCCGACGGGAGCGCCTACAGGCTGGGCATCCGGGATCCGAAGGGAAGCAGCGAGGAAGAGCTTGCCCTGGTCATCACCGCGCGGAACAAGGCAGTCATTACCTCCGGCGGCTACGAGCGCTTCTTCGTCGACGACGAAACGGGCGCCACCTACCAGCACATCATGGATCCCAAGACCGGAAGGCCCGCCGAGACAGACCTCGCTTCCGTCACCATCGTAACGGAAAGCGGAATCCTGGGCGACGGCCTCTCAACCGCTCTTTACATCATGGGCCTGGACGGCGCGGCCGACTACTGGCGCGCCCACTCCGGCGAATTTGAGGCCGTCCTCATCACAGGCGACGGCCGGATCCTCGTCACCGAAGGCCTGAAGGACGAGGTCGTCTCCGATACAAAATACGAAGTCATAAAAGGATAAGCATCAGAGGATTAGCATCAAAGGATTAGCATCAGCGTATGAGGAGAGAGACGATATGCGCATATTAATGATCAGACACGCAGACCCGGATTATTCCATTGACTCTCTGACACCGGAGGGATGGACGCAGGCGCAGCTGCTGTCGAAAAGGCTGGTCAAAGAGAATATTGACGATTTCTACGTATCTCCGCTGGGGCGGGCAAAGGATACCGCGGCGGCCACCCTTGCCGCGCTCGGAAAGACCGCGCAGGAGAAGGCCTGGCTGCGGGAGTTCCCGGCACAGCTGGACATCACCGGATCCGAATTCCTGATGAAGACCTTTCCGGATACCCCCCTTGACGAGTCGGGACAGCCCCGCAAAAGCAGACATACCTGGGACATGATGCCCTCGATGTGGATGAACGATCCGGACTATTATACCCCGGACGGATGGCGCGGCCTCCCCGTTGCGCAGCATTCCGACATGGCGCAGGTCTATGACCGGGTGTGCGCGGGTCTGGATGAGCTGCTCGCCTCCTACGGCTATGTCCGGGACGGGCATCTGTACCGCGTGGCACAGGGAAATGAAAAAACGATCGCCTTTGTCTGCCACTTCGGCGTCATGATGGTGCTCCTCTCCCATCTGTGGGGCGTTTCGCCGCACCTCCTGCAGCATTATCTTTGTGTGCTGCCGACCGGTGTCACCGAGCTGTACTCCGAGGAGCGCGAAAAAGGGACCGCCGTCTTTCGGACGACGCGGATCGGCGACCTTTCACACACCTGTACGCGGAAGGCCAGGCGCCGACATTATCCGGCATGTTCTGCGAGATGTATGAAAATGCGGATCAGAGGCACTGAGGTTTGGCACTGAGGTTTGCGGAAACAGAGGGAATGTCGTTTCCGGAAACCATGGCACACGCAGGGAAATAGTACTATAATGAGGGTAGATTATTTTTGGCTTCCCGGCGCGGAAATGGCCCCGGCAGGTCACGAAAAAATAGTCGCGACTTGCTTCTATTCCTTCCGGAAGGCAACGGCCGCGGGCGAAGGGACAAGGGAATGGCTTCCCGGCGCGGGATTTGGCTTCCCGGCGCGGGAGTGACCCCGGCAAGTCAATAAAAAATAGTCGCGACTTGCTTTATTACCTGGCGGAAGGTTGTTGCTGCGGGTGAAGGGAACATTGGAATGGCTTCCCGGCGCGGGATTGGACCAGGCAGGGAACAGAAGAATAGTCGCGACTTGCTTTATTACCTACCGGAAACCAGTATCCGCGGGACTAGGGGACAATGGCAGGCAGTGCACTCTTGGCATAATCCATATTTGCACTGCCCGGCGCGCAGTTCCTCGCGCACCGCGCACGGAAGTGGCCCCAGCAACAAGTAAATGTACATCGAAGGAGAATGTACCGTGCAGCTTAGAAGAAAAGAGGAGCGCTACGCAGCGGGGCTGCTGGCGCCTTCCATGGTGATCGTTTTCGGCGTGATCATCATTCCCATCATCACTACCTTCATTTACAGTGTGGTGAATATTGACCCGCTCTCATCTCATCAGGGCGAGTTCGCCGGCCTTTCCTTTTACATTAAAACGCTCACCTCGCAGGTGTTCTGGCAGGATCTTGGCAGGACGCTGTATTTTACGTGCGTTTCGACCGCGCTTGAGACCTTCCTGGGTCTGATGATCGCGGTCCTTCTGAACAGGAAATTTCCGGGAGTGTCTTTTCTGCGCTCCATTATCATAATCCCGTGGGCCATCCCCACGGTGGTCAACGGTGCCCTCTGGAAGCTGATGCTGAACGGGGAGTACGGCGTGATCAACGCCATCCTCCAGAGGCTCCACATCATCGATCAGTATCAGTCATGGCTGGGCAATCCGAAGACGGCCATGATCTGCATCATCATCGCCGACACATGGAAGATGACGCCGCTCGCGGTCATCTTTTTCCTCGCGGCGCTCCAGGGCATTGACGAGAGCATTTACGAGGCGGCGAGGGTGGACGGTGCGAGCGCCTTCAAAAGCTTCAGGGCGATCACGCTGCCGGCGGTAAGGCCGACGATGATGGTCATCATCGTGATGAGGACCGTGGAGAAGTTCAAGGCGTTCGACATCTTCTATCTGATGACGAGGGGAGGCCCCGCCGACAGTACGAAGACGCTGATGTACGACACCTATCTGCAGGCGTTCACGAACCTTAACTATTCGGAGGCTGCCACGCTCGCCTACCTGATCGCGATGGTGGTCGCCGGGCTGACGCTGGTCTATGTGAAGCTGATGAGAAGGGAGGGAGAGCAGTGAAGAGCCGCAGCCGCAGCAGAAGTAAATATGTTAAACCGAAGCTTTCCGCGCGCGCAAAGCGCGTCCGCGCTCTCGAGATGTTCCTCGGCCTCATCCTTGCCATCTTCGTGCTGGCGCCCGTTGTCTGGATGTTTCTCTCCAGCATCATGCAGTCGGTGGATCTGACCGCGAAGCCGCTGAAGCTGATCCCGAAGACGGTCACCTTCGACCGCTACCGGCAGATCATGCAGAGCGCGACGGCAAGCGATCCCGCGTACATCTTCAGGATCGCCCTGAAGAACAGCCTGATCGTGGCCGTCTCGGTCACGGCGCTCAGCCTGCTCACCGGAATGCTGGCGGCGTACGCCTTCGCGAAGGTCCGCTTCCGCGGGAAGGGACCGATGATGATGCTGATCCTCTTTACGTACATGGTGCCGCCGGCGGCCCTGATCATCCCGCTCTACAGGATCTTCAACTCGCTCGGCTGGCTGGATAAAAAAGGACCTCTGATCATCCTGTATCTGTCCTTCATCATCCCCTTCATCATCTGGGTGATGCAGGACTTCTTCGGATCGATCTCGAGCACCTTCGAGGAGGCCGCCCAGGTCGACGGCGCCACGAAGCTGCAGACGCTCATCCACATCTTCCTCCCGATCGCAAGACCGGGGGCGATCGCGACGGGCATCCTCGCGTTCCTGATGAGCTGGGACGAATTCTTCTACGCGCTGATCTTCACGTCCAGCCTGAATTCAAAGACGATGACGATCGCCATCGAGGAATTCAACGGAAAGTTCACGATCGATTACGGCATGATCAGCTGCGCGGGCATCCTCGGATCGCTGATCCCGGTGCTGATCACGGTGATCTTCCAGAAGTACATCGTGATGGGCATGACCGCGGGCGGAGTCAAGGAGTAAGGAGTAAACCCCGGCAGCCGCAGGGAGAGTAACCCCGGCAGCCGCAAGGAGTAAAAAAATGAGTAAGAAGGATGCGGCGCGCCTGGCGGGGGACTTCCTGCTGAGGCACGGCATGCACGTAGACCGGATAGACAGAGAGAAAGAACTGGAGAAGCTCCTTGGCGAGATGGAGAAGGTCCGCAGGGGAGGAGAGGGCTCCGTTAAGATGATCCCGACGTACATCGGCACTTTCCGGGCGCCGGAGGCGCCCATGGAGGTGACGGTCATCGACATCGGCGGGACCAACGTGCGCGCGGCGCGCGCCACCATCCTTCCGGACGGGGAGATCCGCTTCGGACCGGTCACGTCCTTTCTCACGCCCGGCGTGAGCAGCGCCGTGGACACGGCGGGCTTCTACGGGGAGATCGCCCGCAGATGCAGGGGGGCGCTCGGAACGGGGCAGACCGGCATCTGCTTTTCACTCGCGACCATCCCGGACCGCGACAGGGACGCCGTGATGGTGGCAGGCGGCAAGCAGATCCGGATCACCGACATGCTCGGGAAAAAGGTCGGAGAGAGCTTCAGGGCGGCCATGGCCGCGGAAGGCCTTGGCAGCGATGAGAAGATCACGGTGATCAATGATACCGTCGCCGCGGCCCTTGGCGGCGCCGCGGGCGCGGCAGGAGGGGGCGGACCGGAGATCGGCTTTATCTACGGGACCGGCACCAACATCTGCTTCCGGGAGCCGTCCGGTGAGATCGTCAACGTCGAGTCCGGCGCCTACACGGGCTTCCCGACCGGGGATATTGACGCGCTCTACGATCAGGGGCTGATCGATACCGGCCAGGATACCTTCGAGAAGATGGTATCCGGCGGATACCAGGGCGGGCTTATGGAGAAGATCCTGGAGGCCGCCGTGCGGGAGGGGATCCTCCCCGCGCAGGGATA
>CAJOLD010000056.1 GCA_905235435.1 uncultured Lachnospiraceae bacterium | reverse complement strand
GACCCGCAGTTCGACCTGATGTGCGCCGAAGCAGATACGGCCCGCGGCTACGCCTCCATGTTCCGGCAGGCCATGACCGGCGAGGGGGACACGGTGCTGGGCGAGCGCATCACCATCACGCCGCAGCCCCAGGCCAGCGTGGTCATCATCGACCAGGCGACCGGCTACGTGAAAGCGATCGTAGGCGGCCGCGGCGACAAGGACGCGAGCCTTACACTGAACCGTGCGACCTATACCATGCGCCAGCCCGGCTCCACCTTCAAGATCATCACCGCCTACGCGCCGGCGCTCGACGCCTGCGGGAAGACGCTCGCTTCCACCTATGACAATACGAAGTGCACCTACAGCAACGGCACGCCCGTCAGCAACTGGGATCTGAACGACTACACCGGGCCGGTCACCATCCGGGAGGCGATCGTCCGGTCCATCAACGTGGCCGCCGTCCGCTGCATCACAGAGATCACGCCCCGCCTCGGCTATGAGTACGCGAAAAGGCTGGGCATCACCACGCTCGTCGAGAGCTATGACACCGGCACCGAGATCCTCTCCGACCTCGTGCAGCCCCTGGCGCTGGGCGGCATTACAAAGGGCGTCACCGCCCTGGAGCTCTGCGGCGCCTACGCGGCCATCGCGAACATGGGCCAGTATATCCGGCCGAAATTCTACACGCAGGTGCTCGATCACTACGGAAACGTCGTTCTCGACAACTCCGTCCCGCCGTCCTACACGGCGCTCAGCGCAGACACGGCGGCTCTTCTGACCGACGTCATGCAGGATGTCGTCAAAGATCCGCAGGGAACTGCCTACGGCAAGATCGACCTGGGCGTCATGCCCGTCGCCGGAAAGACCGGGACCACCTCGTCCTACAAGGATATCTGGTTCGTCGGCTATTCCCCCTATTACACCTGCTGTGTCTGGGGCGGGTACGACAACAACGAGCCCCTTCCTAACGAGGGGATCTACCACACCTACAATAAGGTCCTCTGGAACAGCATCATGAACCGCCTGCACGCCGACCTCCCCGTCAGCAGCCTGCGGTCTTCCGGGGATCTGGTCACCGCCTCCGTCTGCAAGAGCAGCGGAATGGCCGCCGTGCCCGGCGTATGCCCGGAGTACAAGGAACTGTTCGCGCCCGGAACGGCGCCGGACACCTACTGCACGACACACGGCGACGGCTCCCCCGTCCCGTTTACGATCACGCCCGCGCCCGTGGACTCGGGCCTGGCCCCCGGCCATATCACGATCTTCAGCTCCGACGAGTATAACCCCTCCGACGGGGCTTCGGACGACGGGGCTTCGAACAGCGGGACTTCGGACGAAGCATCTATTATCATTAACGGACAGGCAGACAGCGGGCAGCCAGGCAGCAGCGCGCAGATCCCGGATGCTTCCGCGGGCGGCGCGGACGGCGACTGGTCCTACGACTGGGCCGGCCTCGCAGGCGGCGGGCAGGAATACCAGAATCAGGATCAGATCTCTCCGGAAGCCATCCGGATCTATGAGAACATCCCGGAGGCCACTCCCTGAATATTGCCAAAAAAGATCCGGTCTTCCCGGCGCAGGCGCCGCGGGACCGGATCTCTTTCTTTCATTCTGTTTACTCTTCCGTGTACTTCCGGCTGCCGCCGGCCATTTCTTCGCGCACTTCGCTCAGTCTTCTGCGGACAGCCGCCTCCCTGTCTTCAAAGAGCAGGCTCTTATTGTACCTGTAGTACCGTGGGCACTCGTTCTCGCGCAGGAAGCGGGCACCGGCCTCGCTGACGGTCAGCTCTGTGATGAAGACGACCATCTCCTGGCTCTCGCCGAACGCTTCCTCCATGAAATCGAAGGCGTGCTCCAGCTCGTCCATCGAGCGGGCGGTCTGCGCCTCGAGCTTTTCACGGTAAGCGCCGAACCGGGCTTTGAGCACCTCGAAGCCCTCTCCCGCCGGAAGCGGGCAGTCCCTGCCGCCGGCAGAGGCATCTCTGAGAGCGTCTTCAAGGTCTTCCATGGCGCTGATCAGCGCCCTGTCTCTGCGAAGGACCTGCCTTTCGGTCACGCCGGATGCCTCGCGGCTCTGCGCTTCCTTCCCGGTCTCGGAAAGGATCTCCTTCCAGAGCTCCTGGGCACTTTTCTCTTTGCCGGCTGCCTGCCCGCTTCTTTCACCGTACTCCTTCACGGCCGCGAACAGATCTCCGGTCCGCTCGTCCAGCTCCGCGTTCTCCCTGAAATCTCCGTTCAGGCGCGCAAGCAGGAGCCCGACGACCTCCAGCCGTTCGTCGAAGGGGGCATATTTCAGCTTCGCCAGCACGGCGGGACGGATGGTGCCCGAGAGGATCTCGTCCACCCGGTACTCCGCAGTGTACCTGCGGTAAAGGGCAAGATAGTTCGCAAAATCCTTCGCCACCCCGGGATGCTGCAGGTATTCCATCACGACCTCGCTGTCCGCCTCATATCCCAGGCGCTCATAGGCGTAGAGCAGCTCCGAAAGATCCTGCCAGCCCCTGGCCGTCACGAACTTCTTTCCGTCGGGTGTCGTCTCCATCCGGTAGAAGTTCTCCCTGTGGATGTCCAGATAAGAAAGGATGCTTCCGTGGATCCCGATCCCTGCCGCGTACTCCCGCCACGCGTCAAGGTCCGGTTCCACCGGCATCACCTTCACACGGTCAAGGGTCACGACGTCAAATTCCCGCACGGAGCGGTTGTACTCCGGCGGATTGCCCGCCGCGGTGATCACCCAGCCCTCGGGCACCTTCTGGTTGCCGAAGGTCTTGCCCTGCAGGAACTGCAGCATCGTCGGCGCGAGCGTCTCGGAGACGCAGTTGATCTCATCGATAAAGAGGATCCCCTCTTTTTTCCCGGAGGACTCCATCCTGTCGTACATGGCGGCGATGATCTCGCTCATCGTGTACTCGGTGACCGACCTGGTCTCCCCGCCGTAGTTCTTTTCTCTGATGAACGGCAGGCCGATCGCGCTCTGCCTTGTGTGATGCGTGATCGTGTAGGAGACGAGGGCCAGGCCGCACTCCGCGGCGATCTGCTCCATGATCTGCGTCTTTCCGATCCCGGGCGGGCCCATCAGCAGGATCGGCCTCTGCCTGACCGGCTCGATGCGGTACTCTCCGTTCTCATCCTTTTCCAGGTAAGCGGCGATCGTCTGCTTGATCTCCTGCTTCGCTCTTTTAATATTCATTCTCTTCCTCCGGATCCTCTTCCAGGTCTTCTTTCTCTATGATCAGCTTCATCGCCCAGGGCGGGACCTGCGCGTCGGTATAGTCCTCCTCCAGAAATACAAAGGCCGTGTCGCAGGGCGGGCTCTTCCGGGGATAGGTCCCTCTTCCGTCCGTAAAATACAGAATGCCCCGCAGGTGCTCCAGTTCTCCCCTCTCCTCCTGCAGCATCCGCACATATTCAAAGGCGGGGCGAAAGTCTGTCCCCCCGCCGCCGAGGATCTCTGCCTCCTCCATATATTCCCGAAGCTCCTCCGAGGAAGTGATCTTCCTGTCGGAAAGCACCTTGTCGTCGCACTGCAGCACGCGCACGTGGATCTTTCTGGTCCAGGTCTCCTCCTGGGAGAGGGCGGCGTACGCCTGGGAGAGAAAGTTCCTGACCAGGGGGCCCGAGGTCGACATGGAAACGTCCAGGACGATCACAAACTCGTCGATCCGGTAGACCTCCTGCTGCTCCTGCGGTTCGATCAGGGGCAGGTTTCCGTAGAGGGACAGGCCGTAGGTGTAGAAAACATAATCGAAGCTGTCCGGGTCGATCCGGGGCTCCTCCCGAAGGACCGCGAACTTGCGCAGGAAGGTGCGCAGATCCATCCGCTCCCGGTTCTCCGCCTTTACCATATCGCGCAGCTGCTCGGAGCTCTGCGTGCCGTCGCCGGTGACGGTCTCCATCGCGGTCTGTGTTTTTTCGCTGATATCCTGCCACCGCGCCTGCAGGGCCGCCATGCCGGGCGGCTGCTCATCGGGCGTATCACCGCGGGGCCACAGGCTGTGGTCGTCCGGGCAGAATTCCTCCCGCAGCATAAACAGGTCGTAATCATCCAGCTTCCGCGCCGCGAGCGCCCTGTAGATCCTGTCCGCGTTCAGGACATGGCACTGCCGGGAAAGCTCCTCCTGCCAGTTCATCCGCAGGCGGCTCCTCCCGGTCCGGACCGGCCGCGACCAGGTCTCGTCGATCAGGAATTCGACGGACATATCGCAGGCGAGATGCCAGAGCGCCTCATCCCTGCCATTTAGACGGATCAGATGCCGGAAAAGGCAGTGATAGACCGTGTGCAGCCAGAGGCGGTTCACCAGGCGGCGGTCCGTCTCATAGAGATCCGCCAGCCGTTTCGGATTGGCCGCGAGGATATAGCCGTCCGTGCCGACCCCGTCGATCTCTGTCGTGATCTGCGGCTTTAAGCTGCTGAGCGCGAGGTCCAGGTACCGCATCCTCATATAGAGCTCATTGCGCGAATCCCGCAGGATCTCCAGAGAGATCTCCGTCATCTGCGCGGCGATCCTGTCTCCGATATCCATCCTTCTCCTCCCATCCTCCGCTCTCAGTCGAAGGAGTATTTGCGTCCGGAGCCGGCGCCCGCCTGTCCGCGGCCAAGCTCCATCAGGAAGCTGGCGGCCGGGGCGTTCCCCTTCTCCCTTGCCTTCTTAAGAAACACATCCGTGACCTCTCCGGTAAAGAAGGAGCGGTCTTTAAGGAGCAAAAGCAGCCCGGTATCCCCCCGGGAAAGGCAATAGTCCGCGGCGGCCTCCGGCTGCGCGCGCATCCAGTCCAGGTATCTTTGTCCGGCTTCCAGGGAGAGCATGACCGGCGTCATAAGCCTGTCCATGGCCAGATGCACCGTGGTGGATTCAAACTCATTGACTCCCGCCAGATAGAACAGCTTTCCGTCGTCATAGGCCTGCAGATCCAGCATCCTCCCCCTGAAGCACTGGCGGTAGTTATAGCCGGTCCCGAGATAGCGGACCTCTATGATCCGCGCCGGCGTATTCTCCGTCGATTCCTCCACGTAGCCCGGGAAAACAAGACGCAGGACATCGCTTCCGTCCGGGCCCGCAAGGACCGCCTCGACCTCATTGCTGATCTCCGCGAGGACCTCCCGAAGGCAGGGCGGGACCCCGAGCAGGCTGCTCCCGCTCCCATCGCCGGGATCGTAATCTTCAAATACCACTTCCGCGATATGATTGCAGTCCACAAAAGCGCCTCCGCCGAGGCGGACAAGGCCGGAAGGGAAAAGGATCCGTTCAAGGCTGCTGCAGCCGTAGAAGGCATAGTCTCCCACCGCGCGCAGGGACGAGGGAAGACGGATCTCCCGCAGGGTGGCGCCGGCGGCAGCCGGGATCTCCTCCCCGCCTGCAGGGCTGCCCCCTTCCTCAAACACGCCGCCCCGGCGGACGCTTCGCCGCACAAGGGAGCGGTCGATCCGCACCGAGGGCTCCTTCGCGAAGCAGTGGTCCGCGAGAGCGGTCACGGCAAGAGCGCCGATCCGCTCCGGGAGCTCCACCGCGGGCCCGCTTCCGAAACAGCGGACGATGAGCGCGCCGTCCCCCTGCGGAATATAATCGATCATTTCCAGCATTACTTTTCCTCTTTCTTCTGCGGGACGTAGGGAACGACCTCGCAGACGGTCAGGACGCCGTCCTTCACATGGAACCGGATGTCATGCCCGGCAAAGGCGGTCCCGTACCTGCGACAGGGATCGTTCTGGTAGGAAGGCCGCGGGTCCTGCGCCAGCAGGGCGATGGCGGCATTCCTTTTATCCTCCGGAAGAAGAGCGAGCAGCTCCGGCGGGAAGACCACCTCCAGGCTGTGATCCCGGACCTCGTCCGCAAACCCGCAGACGGCATCCGGATGGGAATCCGTGTAGGACAGATAGGGCTTGATATCATAGATGGGCGTCCCGTCCATCAGGTCCGCGCCGCGCACGGTAAGGACGGGGCCGAGGCCCTCTTCCACCCGGATGCTCTCCAGCCGGACGCAGGAGAGGCCGATGGGACTGGGCCTGAACGGCGAGCGGGTGGCAAATACGCCCATCCGCGTCTTTCCGCCGAGTCTGGGCGGCAGGACGGTCGGGGACCAGGTGTCCCTCACCGCCTCCGAAAATTCCCAGAGCAGCCAGATGTGCGAATACGCCTCCAGCCCCCGGCAGGCGTGCGGGTCCCGGTACTCCGGTTCGAACACGACGCGGGCCGTAAGCTCATCCAATATCCCGCTCTGCCGCGGGATCCCGAATTTTTCCGGAAAGTCACTGTGTATCCTTGCAATTACTTTCATTCCTGTTCCCCCGCCCTGAGGCCCCAGTGTTCCAGGATGCGGCCGAGCGCCTCCGCGCATCCGCCGTGCTCATTGTCCGCCACACTGCAGTCGGCAGCTGCCTTTACGCGCTCGTTCGCGTTCCCCATCGCGACGGCATACCCGACCGCCTCCATGGCGGCAAGGTCGTTGTCGGCGTCGCCCACCATCGCGGCCTCCTGCAGGGTGATCCCCAGGGCGCCGCACAGTCCCTCAAGCCCCCTGGCCTTCGTCAATCCCTCCGGGGATGCCTCCAGGGACGACTCGTCACAGTAGGCGAACTCGGCGGGAAGTCCCTTTCCCATGACCATCCGCGCCGTTTTTTCTCTCTCCGCGGGCCCGGTGTGGAACAGGTTGATCTTCTCGACGTTCCTGCCCGCGTCAAGGGCGAAGGCAAGCGCGTCCTCCACAGGCGTGACCACCCTGTCATAGAGCGGCTGGAAGGCCTCGATCAGGTAATGGCTGCAGTCTCTCATCTGCGCCGCGTTCATGTACGCCTCCCCGGAGGCGAACACCTGCGGGAGGATATCCCTTCCGCGCGCCGCCGCGGCCAGGGCCTCGCGCACCTCCATCGGGACGTTCTCCGTCCGCAGGGGTTCCCCCTTCCACGCGTCATACAAAAAAGCGCCGCTCTCAAGGCAGTGATACCGCATGTCCGGGAACAGCGCAATGGTTTCCCGCATCTCCGCCAGCGAACGGCCCGTGCAGAAGACGACCTCGGCACCGGCAGCCAGCGCCCTGTGGATCGCCTCCTCTACCTCCGGCAGGATCTCCTTATTGTCTGTCAGTACCGTCCCGTCCATATCCAGCCCGATCAGGCGCTTCTTTCCCATCCGCTTTCTCCTTTTTATCTCTGTCGTTTTCCGTTCTTTCTCATATCAAAAGACCGCAGCGGGGCGGCCACCACCGTCCGCGCCGCGGTCCTGCACTGCTGCTGCATGGACATCAGCGATCACTGCTTTTCTTTTCCTTTTGTTCTTCCTTTTCCTCCTGCTTGATCTCCCAGTGAAGAAGGAAGGCCAGCGCGGCACGCAGGGCAATGATGCCCGCAACGATGGCGATCTCTTTTCCCTCACGGACGATGACCGTACGGAGGATCTCGCTTCCCATCTTGAATTCAAGGCCCATCGCAAGGCCCCTGGCAAGATAGATGGCAGTATCGCTTTCTCTTCTGAGCCATTTCCCGAACGAAACAGCGCCGCTCCAGATAATGATGCCGACACCTACCAGTTCAAATAGAATGATCGCGAGGGTGACGATGTTTTCAAGCACAGTCTCCAGGATGTTCTCGAGCTGCTCCATATCAGACTCCTTCCCCCGGAATCTCTCCGGCCTTCTTGGTGAAAGGCTTTCCGTTCAATGCACACTGCACAAGGCTGTCCCCCCTGTACCGGAGCGTCAGCGAGAAAAACGGCGCGTCCTCCTCCAGCAGGCGGAGAAAGACCCTGTCCCCCTCCCAGAGGTTGAGACCGGGGACATCTTCCTTCGGCACCCAGCACAGCTCTCCCTCCCGGCAGGCGTGCTCCGTGCCCTCAAAGCCGTCGGCGGTGAACAGGAAGATGATCTCCTCCTCCCACCCCTCCGAGACGAAGGTCAGGACGCCGCGCATGCGCCAGGAGGTCAGGCGGTAGCCTGTCTCCTCAAAGACCTCGCGGCAGACGCACTCCTCCGGCGATTCCCCGGGCTCGAACTTTCCGCCGACACCGATCCATTTATCCTTGTTTACATCCCGCTCCTTTGCGGTACGGTGCAGCATGAGCCAGCAGCCGTCCTTTTCAAGGTAGCAGAGCGTCGTCACCAGCATGGCAGCGGTACCTCCCTGGGCCGGGCCCGGATCACTCGGTCTTTTCGCCGTCTCCGATCAGCGAATGCCACTCCTGCAGGGAGCGCACCTCGCCGTCTCCGTGGGCCTTCAGATAGTGGATGCCGTCGGCCGCGGCGCGCGCTGCCGCCATGGTCGTGATGTAGGCGATCTTCGCCTTGATCGCGCTGCGGCGCACATAGCTGTCGTTGTTCGGGTCGGACTTGCCGGCCGGTGTATTGATCACGAGCTGCACGTCCCCGTTCACGATCAGATCGCGCACGTTCGGACGTCCCTCGTAAGCCTTCTTGACATATTCCGCTTCGATACCGGCATTGCGGAGAAGCTCGCAGGTCCCGCCGGTCGCGTAGATCTTAAAGCCGTCGGCCGAAAAGCTCCGGGCGATCTCGGCCACCTCCGGCTTATCCCCCGTGTTTACGGAGATCAGCACCGCACCCTTCGTGGGAAGAGCCGCGGAAGCGGCCTCTTCAGCCTTGAAGAACGCTTCGCCCGCCGTCTCCGCCAGTCCGAGGACTTCACCCGTGGAACGCATTTCCGGGCCGAGGATGGGATCCACTTCCTGGAACATGTTGAACGGGAAGACCGCTTCCTTGACGCCGTAGTACGGGATCACCTGCTCCTTAAGCTCCGGCACCGGCGAGGGCAGCCCCGTCAGTGAGGATGTCAGGATCTGCGTCGCGAGCGGCACCATGCGGATACCGCACACCTTGGATACGAGCGGTACGGTCCTGGACGCGCGCGGGTTGGCCTCCAGCACGAAGACGCGGTCATTCTCGATCGCGTACTGCATGTTCATAAGGCCGACAACGTGCATCTCCTCGGCGATCCTGCGCGTATACTCGCGGATGGTCTCGAGGTTCTTCTCTGAGATATGTTTGGAGGGGATGATGCACGCGGAGTCGCCGGAGTGGATGCCGGCAAGCTCGATGTGCTCCATCACCGCGGGAACAAAGGCATGCTTTCCGTCGCTGATCGCGTCCGCCTCGCACTCGAGAGCGTGCATCAGGAAACGGTCGATCAGGATCGGTCTGTCGGGCGTTACGCCGACGGCAGCCCGCATGTAGTCCGCCATGCTCTCGTCGTCATAGACGACTTCCATGCCGCGCCCGCCGAGAACATAGGAGGGACGCACCATAACGGGATAGCCGATCCTGCCGGCGATCTCCACCGCCTCGTCGACGGTCGTCGCCATGCCGGATTCCGGCATCGGGATGCCCAGCTTGTCCATCATGCCGCGGAACTGGTCGCGATCCTCCGCCAGGTCGATGACAGCGGGGGAGGTCCCGAGGATATTGACCCCGTTCTTCTCCAGCTCCGCCGCGAGATTCAGCGGCGGCCGAACTGCGCGATCACGCCGACCGGCTTTTCCTTTTTATAGATGCTCAGGACATCCTCCAGCGTCAGCGGCTCAAAGTAGAGCTTGTCGGAGGTATCATAGTCCGTGGATACCGTCTCGGGGTTGCAGTTGACGATAATGGTCTCAAAGCCGAGCTTTTTCAGAGAGATGGCAGCGTGCACGCAGCAGTAGTCGAACTCGATGCCCTGTCCGATCCGGTTCGGGCCTCCGCCGAGGATCATGACCTTCGGCTTTTCATTGCTGACCGGATCGTGGTCCTCCCCTTCGTAGGTCGAATAGTAGTAGGCGCTGTCCTTCGTGCCGGAAACATGAACGCCGTTCCAGACCTCCTCAACGCCGATCGCGATGCGGCGCTCGCGGATCTCCTGCTCGGAGATCTCAAGCAGCTGGCTTAAATACTTGTCGGCAAAGCCGTCCTTCTTTGCTGCCCGAAGCAGCTCGTCCGGGATCATCTGACCCTTATATTTCAGGATCTCCTCTTCCTCTTCCACAAGCTCCTTCATCTGCTCGATGAACCACTTCTTGACATGGGTGAGCTCGTAGATCTCATCGACGGAAACGCCCTTGCGCAGAGCCTCGTACATAACGAAATGACGCTCGCTGTTCGGGGTGACCAGCAGCGCTTTGAGCGCTTCGGCATCCAGTTTGTCACAGCCTTTGACATGGCCGAGACCGTAGCGGTCCTTCTCCAGGGAGCGCACTGCCTTCTGGAAGGCTTCCTTGTAGCTCTTTCCGATGCTCATGACCTCGCCGACGGCGCGCATCTGCGTTCCGAGCTTATCCTCGATGCCCTTGAACTTTTCAAAAGCCCAGCGCGCGAACTTGACGACAACATAGTCCCCGCCGGGAACGTATTTGTCGAGGGTCCCGTACTTGCCGCAGGGGATCTCCGGAAGCGTCAGGCCGGAGGCCAGCATGGCGGAGACAAGGGCGATCGGGAAGCCCGTCGCCTTGGAGGCCAGCGCGGACGAGCGGGACGTACGCGGGTTGATCTCGATGACGATGATCCTGTCCGTGACCGGATCATGCGCGAACTGCACGTTGGTGCCGCCGATGACCTGGATGGAGTCGACGATGCGGTAAGCCTGCTCCTGCAGCCTCTTCTGCACGTCCTCGGAGATCGTCAGCATGGGCGCGGTGCAGAAGGAGTCTCCCGTGTGCACGCCCATCGGATCCACATTTTCAATAAAGCAGACGGTGATCATGTTCCCTTCGCGGTCACGGACCACCTCAAGCTCCAGCTCCTCCCATCCCATTACGGATTCTTCCACGAGGACCTGTCCCACGAGGCTGGCCTGCAGGCCGCGGGCACATACCGTCTGCAGTTCTTCTTTGTTATATACAAGGCCGCCGCCTGCGCCGCCCATCGTGTAGGCCGGACGGAGAACGACCGGATAGTGAAGCCTGTCGGCGATCTCCAGCGCCTCTTCCACGCTGTAGGCGACTTCGCTGCGCGCCATCTCGATGCCGAGAGACTCCATGGTCTGCTTGAACTCGATGCGGTCCTCACCGCGCTCGATGGCATCCACCTGCACGCCGATGACCTTCACATTGTATTTGTCCAGGATCCCTTTCTTGTTCAGTTCCGCACAGAGGTTAAGTCCCGACTGTCCCCCGAGGTTGGGGAGCAGCGCGTCGGGTCTTTCCTTCGCGATGATCGCTTCGAGACGCTCCGTGTTAAGCGGTTCAATATAAGTAACGTCCGCCATCTCGGGATCCGTCATGATCGTCGCCGGATTGGAATTGACCAGGACGATCTGGTAGCCGAGACTGCGAAGAGCTTTGCACGCCTGTGTTCCGGAATAGTCGAATTCGCAGGCCTGTCCGATCACAATAGGACCGGATCCGATGATCAGCACTTTGTGGATATCTGTTCTCTGCGGCATGAATACCTCCTTGAAAAACACACAACTCAATTTTTCCCACAGGGAATTATAGTAGATTGGGGAAACGTTGACAATACACTTTTTTAAAACGTTCCTGTCTAGTATCCCAGCTGTCTGTCAACAATGTTCTTCATCTGCTCCTGTAGGCGTACAATCTCTA
>CAJOLD010000055.1 GCA_905235435.1 uncultured Lachnospiraceae bacterium | reverse complement strand
AACTGCAGGACGCCGGCCGAATCCGCGCTCAAGACGTTTGTCTTTTTCCTGATCAGCCAGCCGCTCATCTATCTGCTGCAGGTCCCCTTCGCGCGGGACGGATTTGGCATATTTAAGTTTTACAGATACTGGTTCATCGTGACGCTTCTTACGCTGCCGGCGGCCTTCATCGGATGGTACATCAAAAAGAAGAACTGGATCAGCCTGCTGATCTTCCTTCCGGTCCTGGGGTTTTTGTCATATGCAGGCGTCGAAGCGTTCCGGCAGGCGGCCGCCGATTTCCCGAAGCTGCTGGTCACGGCGCTGTTCTGTCTGGCGCAGGTGCTGCTGTATGTTTACACCTTCACGTCGAACATCTGGCAGAAGCTGATCGGCCTCGCTGTCCCGCTTGCGATCGCCGCCGTGCTCAGTCTGCGGACACCGCATTTTCTGTTCGCGATGTATGACGACCTCCCGGACAGCCCGGCGCTCACTTCGGGGGTCACTGTCACGGTGGAGGATCCGTCCATTGCGGATGTGGAGATCGTCCTGCCGGAAGATGGCCGGTATCATCTGGAAGCGCACAAATACGGAGAGACCTTGGTCATCGTAAAGGATGCGGAGCAGGAGCTCAAATACGACCTGAAGGTCTATGAGAAGGACGGCGCCACGCAGGTCGATCTGACGCCGGCAAAGTAAACACCACGCAAAAGAAGACTGAAATTTATGGAACTTTATTTTGCCCCCATGGAGGGGATCACGATCTATAGTTTTCGCCAGGTCCATCACCGGTTTTTTCCGGGGATGGACCGTTACTATTCCCCTTTCCTTGTGGCGACGCAGACGCACAGCTTCAAGAAAAGAGAGATCCGGGAGATCCTTCCGGAAAATAATCAGGGGATTTGCCTGATCCCGCAGATCCTCGGAAATCATGCGGAGGACTGCCTGGAGGCCATCCGCACGCTGTCCTCCTACGGTTACCGCGAGATCAATTTTAATCTGGGATGTTCCATGCCGCAGGTGGCAAAGCGCGGGCGGGGAGCCGGCTTTCTTGCCAGGCCGCAGCAGCTGGATCGGTTTTTCGAAGAGCTTTTTGACGGGATGGAAAAGGACGAGGCGCTTTCGGATGTCCGTCTGTCCGTGAAGACGCGGATCGGCGACAGCGACCCGGGAGAGGCCGCCCGCCTGATCGAAATTTATAACCGCTATCCGATCTGTGAACTGATCGTGCATCCCCGGCTGCGGACGGATCTGTATAAGAATACGCCGGACCTTGAAACCTTTGCGCGGTTTTATGAGGAGTGCCGGCATCCGCTCTGTTACAACGGGGATATTTTCAGCACCGGAGCCTGTCAGGAGATCGCCCGGCGCTTTCCGCGCCTGCAGGCGGTGATGATGGGCAGGGGCCTGATCATGGATCCTTCTCTGGCGGATCAGATCCGGGAGAGCAGCGGACAAAAAGATCCCGCGGCCGATGGAATGCTGCTTGAAAAATATCTGCTGGCGCTGCGGGAGGGTTATCTGACCCATATGCAGGACGAGCAGGTCGTGCCTCGTCTCAAAGAGATCTGGTACTATATGGCATGGCATTATGACCGCGGGATCCGGGATTCCAGGCTGATGAAAAATCTGCGCAAAGTGCATACCTGGAATGAGTTTGCGCAGATGCAGCACCTTCTGCTGCAGCAGTGGTGATCTTACTTCTCCGCATGTGAAAACTCTGCGTAGTATTCTTCCAGAAGCATTTCGATGATCTTAAACATAACTCTTCCTCCTTTTTTGTTGTCCGGAATTTCCGGTCTTGCTTTCCGGTCCTTCCGGTTCTCCCTCTTGTTGAACTCATCATAGCCCTTTGACTTATTATTGTAAAATACATATAATAGGATAGCAGCAATACCTTTTGGGTATAGTGCGGAGGAGGGCTTTTTATGGAGCTGAGACATCTGAGATACTTTCTTGTTGTCGCGGAGGAGAAGAATTTTACGAGGGCCGCGGAGCGTCTGATGATCGCGCAGCCGCCGCTCAGCAGGCAGATCCGGGATCTGGAGGAGGAGCTGGGGACGCCGCTTTTTATCCGGGAGCATCATTCGCTCAGGCTGACGGATGAGGGCGTGCTCTTCAGGGACTATGCTTCGCGCATCGTCGAGCTGTCCGGGCAGGCAGCGGCGGACGTGCAGAACCTGAGCAGGGGGCTGCACGGAACGCTGTCGCTGGCGGAAGTCGAAGGAAAGGCGCCGCGTCTGGTGGCGGACTGGATCGCCGGGTTTTCGCAGCTCTATCCGGACGTTCAGTTCTCGCTCTGGAACGGGAACTCGGATGAGGTCACGAGCCGAATCCGGAAGGGGCTTGCCGATGCGGCGGTCATCATGGAACCCTTTGAGCCGCAGGGCATCCACGCCCATCTTGTCTACGAGGAGCCCTGGGTCGCCATGTTTCCGGCCGGCCATCCGCTGGCAGGGGACGGGCCGGTCGCGATGAAGGAGCTGTCCGGCTGCGACCTGCTCATTCCCTCCAGGAGCTCGCGGCTTCGGGAGATCAGCGACTGGATCGGGAAGGACGCGGGAGAGCCTCATGTGGTCGCCCGCTTCGCGAATGTCGTGACCGCGTACGAGCTTTGCCGCCGGGGGCTGGGGGTGGCCATCTATCCGGAGGCCGTAAAGGATATCGTAACGAACGATGACAGCGTACGGATCCGCACCATCTCGGATAAAGGGATCCGGGCTTCGTATGCGCTGGTGTATTCCGACGAACATCCCATGAGCAATATCGCTTTAAAATTTGTGGAGTATGTCCGGGAGCGGACGAATGGAAATGAAAGGAGAGACCGTTAAACGGTCTCTCCGATTTTGTTTTCTGCTATTTTCAGCAGTGCATTGATCAGAATGGCCAGTCCCGCGGACAGCAGGCTGCCCCACAGGATCTTGACGGTGTTCATGGTGCGCAGGCCGTCGAAGAGCAGGGTCCCCAGGCCGCCGGCGTTGATGGAGGCGGCGATGGTGCCGATGCCGATCGTTGAGACGACCGCCAGGCGGATGCCTGCGAAGAGCGCTTTCTTCGCGAGCGGTACCTGTACGCGCCAGAGCAGCTGCATATCCGTCATACCGATCCCCCTTGCCGCCTCGACGATCGAGGGATCCACCTCGTTTATTCCCGTGAGGAAATTCCGGAGCAGCAGGTACTGGTTGTAAAGGACCAGCACGATGATGGCGGTGGTGCGTCCCAGCCCGGTGACCGGGATGAGCAGCGCGAACAGCGCCAGCGAGGGTATGGAGTAGACCACCGAAAAGATCTGCAGCAGGACGGTGCCCAGCTTTTTAAAGCGGATCGACAAAATAGTAAGCACTGTGGCCAGCAGGACGGAGATCACAAGGGTGATCAGGACCAGCTGGATGTGCTGCCACAGCGGCCTGAAGATCTTTTCAGGATGTTTTGACAGATATTCAAGCATCGTCACATGACTTCCTTCCAGAATTCTTCCTGGTCCTTCGCGGACCGGATCAGCGTATCCACAAATTCATCCGCCGGATGTCTGACGATCTCCTGCGGCGTATCGAACTGCAGCAGTTTGCCGCCGTTCATGATCATGACCCGTGTCCCCAGCTTGAAGGCCTCGAGGATATCGTGCGTCACCAGCAGGAAGGTCTTCTTCGTGCCGGCGTGGATCCGCTGGAGCTCAGACTGAAGGTTGAGCCTTGTGATGGCGTCGATGGCGCCGAAGGGCTCGTCCAGGAGCATGATCTTGGGGTCGGTCACCAGCGCCCGCGCCAGTCCGACACGCTGCTGCTGACCGCCGGAGAGCTGTGACGGATACCGGGTCCGGAACTGGTCCGGATCCAGTCCGACCAGCTCCAGAAGCTCGGTAACTCTCGCGTCGATCTTTTCCTTATCCCATTTCAGGATCTTCGGGATAGCAGCGATATTATCCTCTATCGTCATGTGCGGGAACAGGCCGACCTGCTGGATGACATAACCCATCCTGCGGCGCACCACGACCGGGTCCACCGTGGAGATATCCTCCCCGAACAGGATCACCTTTCCCTCCGTCGGCTCATAGAGCCGGTTGGTCATCTTCAGCAGCGTCGTCTTGCCGCAGCCGGAGGACCCGAGGATGGTGACCAGCTCGCCTTCCTCCACCGTGGCATTCACATGATCCACGGAGAGGTAGGACGCCCCCGGAAATTGTTTGCACAGATTCTGATACTCAATGGCGATCATGATTATTTAATGGTCTCCCAATATTCTGCAGCCACGTCTTCATATTCTTCCTTGTCCACATCGACCTTCGCGTTCAGCGCGGTGATGGTGGCGGTATCCAGGGTCGCGTCGACCTTGTTCAGGATATCGGCGATCTCCGGATTTGCTTCAAGAACGTTGTCGCGTACGACCGGTGCCAGGTTGTAGGGCGGCCATACCTGCTTGTCATCCTCAAGAAGCACGAACTTGTCGGTCTCGGAGAGGCGTCCCTCGGTGGTGTAGGCCGGGGAGACATCCGCCTCGCCTTCCTCTACGACGTTGTACTTAAGGCCGTTGTCATAGACCTTGGAGGACTTCCAGTTGAACGGGCCGTAGACCTTCTCCAGTCCGGGGAGACCGTCTTCGCGCTCGTCAAACTCGCCCTGGGAGGCAAAGCGCAGGTTCTCCGCGTTCGCCTGAAGGTCGCTGATCGTGGTGATGCCGTACTCGTCGGAAGCTTCCTTGCTGATGAACAGGCCCTGTCCGTCGTTGGCCTGCGCGTAGTCAAGCCAGGTCAGGGAGAACTGCTCTTCGTAAGCGTCCTTGACGGTATCATAGACCTCCTGCGGATCCGTGATCGGATCGAGCTGCAGGATGCTGATCAGGCCGGTGCCGGTGTACTCCGGATATACGTCGACCTCGTCGTTTAAGATGCTGGTGTGGATCACGGATGAGGCGACGTCAAAAACTCTTTCGACCTCATAGCCCGCATCCTCAAGAGCGAGGGCGTACAGCTCCGCAACGATCTCGTTTTCAGTAAAGTCCTTGGAACCTACGCGGATGGCGTCGCCGGCAAGGACCTGGCCGGATACGGCCGCGCCGATGATAACGGCAAGTCCTGCCGCCGCAAATGTCTTTATTGCTTTCTTCATAGAAATAAACCTCCTGTTACTTCCACTTGATAATTTTCTTTGTTGCTATATCAAACAGGAGCCCGCATCCGAGGGAGAGGATCGCGACCGCGACGCCTCCGATGATCAGCAGGTCGGCCCTGTTCAATCCAAGACCTGTAAATATGATCTCGCCCAGCCCGCCGGCGCCGATCTTGGCAGCCAGTGTGGCGCTTGCGATCACCTCCACAAGGGCGGTGCGCATGCCCGCGAAGATCATGGGCAGGGCCTGCGGCACCTGCACCTTCCAGAGCGTTTCGCGCGGCGTCATTCCGATGCCCGCGGCACACTCGGTCATAAAATCCGGCACATCCCGGAACCCGACCACGGTGTTGATGAGGATCGGCGGGACCGCCAGGATGGCTAACGCCGTAACCGCGCTCTTTACGCCGGTCCCAATGACGGGGATGAGCAGCACCAGGATGGCCAGCGACGGCACCACGCGCAGCACGTTGAACGGGAGCGTGATCCACCGCTCGGCCCTTCCGGATCTCGAAGCGAAATACCCGCACACGATTCCGATCAGCGACGCCGCGGCGAGAGCCAGAAGGCTGATCAGGAGATGATCCCTGATCTGCACCAGGATCTGCGCGGTGTGCGTCGACAGATATTCCGCGATACTTTGCAGCATAGTTCGTTTCCTTCCTTATGACAGCGCCTGATCAAGATCCGCGATCAGATCCTCCACGTCCTCGATCCCGACGGAGAGCCGAAGGGTATCGCCATAGACGCCCGCCTTTTCCCTGCCTTCTGCGGACTGGGAGAAATGCGTGGAGCTTGCCGGATGAACGATCAGGGACTTTGCGTCCCCGACATTGACCATGTAATCGAAGACCTTCACCCGGTCGAGCACCTGGCGGGCTTTTTCGAAGCCGCCGTTTACGCGGATGGAGATCATCGCGCCGGGGCCCTTCGGAAAATACTTCCGGGCGAGCGCGTGGTACGGTGAACTCTCAAGGCCGGGATAATTCACCTGCTTCACCGCCGGGTGCGCCTCCAGGAACCGCGCGATCTGCTGCGCGTTCGACACGTGGCGCTCCATCCGCAGCGAGAGCGTCTCCATTCCCTGCAGCAGATAGAAAGCGTTCTGCGGGCTCATGTGGGCCCCGAGATCCGTCAGGTATACCATGCGCAGCCGCTTGGTGAACATCTCCCGCGCGAGGACGTCCTCGCCGATCAGGTCAACATTTTCTTTATAAAATTCCTCAAACTGCGGAAATCTTCCGTTTAACCAGTTGAACTTCCCGTTCTCCACCACCAGCCCGCCGATCAGGATGCCGTGGCCGGCCAGATATTTGGTGGCCGAGTAGCATACGATATCCACGCCGTGTTCAAACGGGCGGAAGAGGTAGGGCGTGCAGAAGGTGTTGTCGATGACGACCGGGATGCCGTACTCGTGGGCCAGCGCCGTGATGGCGTCGATATCCAGCACGTTGATGCCGGGGTTCCCGAGCGATTCGATGTAGATGCATCTGGTCCTGTCCGTGATCAGGGCGCGGTAGGACTCGATATCGTTCTCATCCTCCACGAATTTTCCGGTGATCCCGTACTGCTTAAAGAGACCGCCGATGAGCGTGGTGCTCCCCCCGTAGAGGGTGTTCACCGCGATGATCTCATCCCCCGACACGCAGAGATTAAGGAGCGTGTCCGAGATAGCCGCCATGCCGGAGGCAAGAGCGAGAGCGGCGGTGCCTCCCTCAAGGGAGGTGACCCTCTTTTCCAGCACCTCGTTCGTCGGGTTGGAAAAGCGCACGTAGGAGTGCCCTTCCTCCGCGTACTCAAACAGGCGTACGCAGCGGTCATAGTCGCCGAGCTCGAACACTGCCGTCTGGTAGATCGGCACAGCCTTGCTGCGGTTGTGCTGCGCAGGATCATAGCCTGCGTGCAGCTGCCTGGTCGTAAACCCAAGCTCATCCATCTTATAGGCTTCGTAGCTCATCCGGTCATCCTCTTTTCATCCTTATGACTTTGCAGCTCATCCGGTCATTCTCTCTTCATCCTTATGACTTTGCAGCTCATCCGGTCATTCTCTGTTTATGCCCGCGGGGCAAGCTTCAGGGCGCCCGCCGGGCAGGTGCTGACGCAAAGCCCGCAGCCCGCGCAGCGGCGCGGATCGAAGACGAGCGCAGCTTCCTTTTTGAAGACGCCCATCTGGCAGCGGCGCGCGCAGAGCCCGCAGTCGATACATTTTTCAGGGTCATAGGAGATGAGGCCCTTCGGTTCGGGCCAGATTCCCCAGGTCTGTGCCCGGCGCTGGCTCCTGAAAAGGTAGCAGCAGTCGGGGCAGCAGTTGCAGATGCCGCCGGACATCGTCGTGTGCATAAGGCCGGCCTTGTCCGCTCTGCGGACGACCTCCACGGCTTCCTCCTTCGTCAGCTTCTGCGAAAGCCCCCGGTCCACAAAAGTGTTCGGCCCGTTCTTCCAGGTCAGGCAGGTGCGCACCGGTTTGCCGCAGTCGCCGGTCAGCGACCGGCAGTCGCAGTTATTCAGGTAGATCTGGCGGGGATCGTTCATGATCGTCTCGATCGTCTCATCGAGCGTCATCACCTTGTCCTCCGTCAGCCGTCCCTTCCCATCGGGCCTGAGGGAGCTGAAATAGGCATCGAAGTACCAGTCGTCCAGCTGATGCTTCTCCTCATTGGTAAAAAGGCGGTCATAGTCGTCCCTGCGGGAGACCACAAACACGTCCAGCATGCCGTAGAGCGTATTCAGCCTGTAGACGCCGGGCTCCTGCGTTTTGTTCAGGAAACCCCTGCGGAACTCCGCATCCAGCCAGGAAGCATCATAATCCGGCGCCGCAAAGCGGTTATCATCATTCGCAAGCGCCGCGCCGATCTCCTCGTCGGAAAACAGCCGGGGCACAAAACCGGCCAGCGAAACGGGCACTTCAAACCTCTCACAGAACCGAAGGATCTGTTGTTGGTCCTTCATACTATGCACCTCCCTTCCCTCCCAATAGCATACTAATCAGATATGATATATGCGATTTAATGAATTATACGAACTTTCGAGGAGAAAGTCAAGTCGCGACTTTCTTTAATATAACAGGGGCTGCTGCACTAACCCATTCGTGCAGCAGCCCCCGGGCGTTCCTGAAACTGCAATATTATCCCAGCACTGCGAAGGACTGTCCCCCGAGGGTCAGTTTCCCATCCGCGGCGTCTGCGCTGCCGATCCGGCAGAGGACCTTCCGCGCGCCGGTATCCAGAGCGAGCTCCTTTGCGGCGCTGTCCGGATTGACGGCAAGGATGAGCCCCCCGCGGCGGTACACGAAGGGCCTGCCGGGCTCACTGCAGATGACGGCAAAGCTGCCGTCCGCCTGCAGATCCTCATATTTGTGGCGAAGGGCCAGCAGCTCTTTGACCGTATTTAACAGGGATGCGGGATCCTTCTCCTGCGCTTCCACGGTGGGCGCGTCCGGCGCCGGATCCACCGGCAGATACAGATCCTCCTCCTTCCCTTCGGAGAAGCCGAGGTTTCTGCCGCCGTTCCACTGCATGGGCGTGCGGGAGCCGGTCCTGAAATAGCCGCCCTCCTTCGTGGGGATATCCATGTATCTCATGCCGATCTCATCGCCGTAGTAGAGGAACGGCACGCCGGGAAGCGTGAACAGGAAGGCGTAGGCAAGCTTCAGCTCCTCCGGATCAAGGTTGCATCTCGGGCGGAGCGTATCGTGGTTGCAGGTGAGCGGAGCGATATAGCCCTTGTCCTTCGTATCTTCATACCATACCAGATACTCGTCCAGGAAACGGTTGATGCTGCCGCCGGCGTCCTTCTTGAAGTAGCTGTGATCCTCTCCGTCATGGTTATAGTAGTCCCTCATGAGGGTGGAGTAGCCGCCGCCCGGATGGTTCAGATAGAAATCCATGTCGTAGCCGCACCGCAGGGCGAGGGGCGGGTCGCTCCACTCGGAGACCATGGCGGCATCCGGGAACTCCAGATCCAGCATCCTGCGGACGTCTCTCCAGATGGCGCTGGTGCCGGACTTCTTTTCATCATCGCCCTTGACGAGCGAAGCGGCCATATCGACGCGGAACCCGTCGCAGCCGTGGCTCAGCCAGAAGCGCATGACATCCTTCATGGCCTCCCTGGTGGCCAGCGCCGAGGGATGACTGACCGGCAGCTTCCAGGGCTTGTCGGGCTTCAAAAACCCGTAATTGAGCGCGGGCTGACACTTAAAGAAGTTGAGCATATAGGTCCCGCTGCGCTCGCTCTCGCCGCCGATATACGGGAAGCCCACGGCCGGCTCAAAACAGAAGCCCGTCCAGATATAGCGGTCCGAATACTCATTCCGCTCCGCCTTCTGGCTCTCGCGGAACCACGCATGCTCCTCGGAAGTATGCCCGGGGACCAGATCCAGCAGAACGCGGATCCCTTTCTCGTGGGCCTTCTCAAACAGGCGGTACAGATCCTCGTTCGTGCCGTAGCGCGGCGCCACCTTCTTATAGTCGCGCACATCGTAGCCGGCGTCCTTAAAAGGAGAGTCGAAACAGGGATTGATCCAGAGGGCATTGCACCCCAGGCCCTTAATATAATCAAGCTTCTCGATAATGCCTTCTATATCCCCGATACCGTCCGCGTTGGTGTCATAAAAGGACTGGGGATAGATCTCGTAAAACACTGCGTCTTTCAGCCATTTTGCCGCCATAAAATACCCCTTTCTTATCGTGCGAAACCGCCGTTTTTTTGTTAGAAATATTGTACACTACTCCGTCTGAATAGGGAACAAAAAAGCACTTTAGATGCGCTGTTTTTTTGGCCGGACGAGGCCCTGCTTTTCTTGACAGTTCCCCGATATCAATTACAATTATAAGAAGAGAATAATCTGCCGGAAACGGAGGCCGCTGCATTGAAAGACGTATATGTTTTCGGGGATCCCGGCGCGGATACGCTGCTGTTTCAGATGGTCGATGACCACGATCTGGAAATGATCGAACAGGAGGTATCTTACATCCGGGAACTGACGGGAGAAAAGCCCTTCTGCCTGACGGCAGTCCGGGCAGAGAGCTGGCGGGAAGACCTCTCACCCTGGCCCGCGCCGGCGGTGTTCGGCGATGAGGCGTTCGGAGACGGCGCCGCGGAGACGCTGGCAAAGCTGCTGGCTGAGGTCGTGCCGGAAAGAAAAGAAGATAATGCCGGTGAGGGCATCGGTGAAGCCGGTGGGAATAGTGCCGGTGAGGGCACCGGTGAAGCTGGCGGGAATAGTGCCGGTGAGGGCATCGGTGAAGCTGACGGGAATAGTGCCGGGAGGAAGACAAAGGTATATCTCGGCGGGTATTCACTCTCGGGTCTGTTCGCTCTCTGGGCCGGGTATCAGACGGACCGCTTT
>CAJOLD010000054.1 GCA_905235435.1 uncultured Lachnospiraceae bacterium | reverse complement strand
TTTACCATGAGGATGACATGAGAAAAGCAGTCTTTACGTTTCTTAAGTTAATAGTGGCGCTCGCGGCGCTGGCGAACCTCGCGGCGCTGTTCGTCTTTGAGTACCATTTCCCGGAGAGCTGGCATCTGCCGTTCGGCCTCAGCAGGGAAGCGGAGCCGGAGACGGAGCTCCTTGCGCTGCAGTTCCCGGAGGAGACCGAGGAAGAGACGCCCGCCGGCTCCGGCATCAGGCTGGAAGTGCCCGCCGCGCCGGTCAACTATAACGGGAACGGCAGGCTGGACCTGATGAGCAACGTCTATGTTGTGAACGCGGACGGCACGTCCGCAAAGGACGCGCAGGTCTTCACGACCATCTCGGAGGGCAGCTCCCGCAGGGAGAAGGTCGTGACTTACACGGCGAAGATGGCGGACGGGGAGGAGATCACCGCGACGCGCATGCTGAACCTGGGCACGCGCTACACCGGCCCCTCCATCAGCGTTGTTGATACCCTGCCCTACTGCGCGGAGGGCGAAGCCGAGGGCTACGCGAAGAAGCTGGCGGAAGAGGGCGTGATCCGGGCGGACGACGGCTTTGGCAACGACATTACCGGACAGGTCTCGTCATCCCTCA
This sequence comes from uncultured Lachnospiraceae bacterium, assembly GCA_905235435.1. GTDB lineage: Bacteria > Bacillota > Clostridia > Lachnospirales > Lachnospiraceae > CAMOKZ01. The sequence goes on along the minus strand of CAJOLD010000054.1, from coordinate 9,880 downwards.
AAAAATATGACGCCTCCAGGGAGGAAGCGACGGTGACGCTCACCGTTACCAATTCCTTTGATGATACCTATAACACGGATGTGAACGTACCGATGAACGCAACGGGAATCGTGTTCACGCTGACCACGGACAGGGCTTCGGTCGCCTACGGCGAGACCTTCAGCTCCCTTCCGTATGTGGACCAGTGCTATGACGCGGAAGGAAACGACCTGATCGACAACGTCGTCCGCGAGGGCGATGTGGACAGCTACACGCCGGGCACCTACGAGTGCGACGTCTACTGCACGAACGCGGAAGGAGAAAAGTCCATCGTACGGCACATGACCGTGACCGTGGAGGAAGAGCCGTGATCGACGTCCATACGCACATCATCCCCGGGGTGGACGACGGATCGCCGGACCTTGAAGATTCTCTGCTGATGGCGGAGCTTTCCATCGAGAGCGGCGTAGACACCGTGATCGCCACGCCCCACAGCCACGAGCCGGGGGAGGGGCAGCGGGAGCACATCCGCCGCATTAAGCAGAGCTTTGAGCTCCTCCGGGAGGAGATCCGCAAAAGGAAGCTTCCGCTCACGCTGTGGCAGGGGATGGAGATCTACTGCACGAGCGACATGGAGGAACTGTTTGAGAACGGCCTGGTCCTGCCGATGAACGGCACGGATCATTACCTGATCGAGTTTCCCTTCGAGGCGGGCCCCGAGCGGTGCCGCCGCCACATCCGCACCGTGCTGGAGGCCGGCGGAGTGCCGGTCATTGCGCACCCGGAGCGGTATACCTGCATCCAGAAGGATCCGAAGGAAGCGGAGCGCTGGATCCGGATGGGCGGTCTGCTGCAGATCAACAAGGGGAGCCCCTTCGGCAGCTACGGACGCCGCGCCCGGAAGGCGGCGGTGCGCATGCTGGATGCCGGGCAGGTCACTTTTGTGGGGAGCGACGCACACAGCCCGTATTTCCGGACGACCCACATGGAAGAGATACAGAGGTTCCTTGAAGAAGAATACTCGGAGCGCACCGCGCGCCTGCTCCTTGAGGAGAACGCGAGGCAGCATTTCGGGTGATCACCCAGGAGTAAAAACCGGTTGAGGAAAGTATGAGAAAGCTGAATCTGTTGTGCGCGGCCGTTCTGGTCGTTTCGATCGGCGTCTTTGCCGCGTACAATGTACGAGAATACAGAACAAGAGATACGCTCGGCCCGGTCGTCGGGATGGAAGAGGAAAAGATCTACGTGAGCGTGAAGGATCCGGAGAGCCAGCTGCTCTCGGGCATGGTCGCCACGGACGCGAAGGACGGGGACGTCACGGACCTGATGATGGTGGAGAGCATTTCTCCCTTCGTCTCCCCGGACACCCGGGAGGTGACCTACGCGGCCTTCGACAACGACAGGCACGTGACCAAGGCGGTCCGCAAGATGGTCTACACGGACTATACGCCGGTCATCTTTTCCCTGAGCGCGCCCTTCCGCTTCCCGGTGGCTACGGGGCGGCGGGACTATATTGCGAACCTGACAGCCAGGGACTGCCTGGACGGCAATATCTCCGACAAGATCTCCTTCACCTCGGACAGTGTGTTCAACGCGGACACGCCGGGGGACTACAAGGTGACGCTGGAGGTGGAGAACAGCGCCGGTGACAGCTGGCAGCTGCCCGTGACGCTGTCGATCTACGATTCCTCGGCGGAAAGCGGCGCACCGAGGATCGCGCTGAAGGACTATCTGATCTATATCTCGCCGGGGGACACCATAGATCCTCTGGACTGGATCGACCACGTCACCTACAAGAATATGGACTACGCGCTCACGGACGCGGAGGGGACCTTCGCGGTGGACACATCGGACTGGGGGAAATACGAGAAGGAAGAATTCCGGGAGCGGGATCCGGAGGTGAACCTGGGCCTCTTCGAGGTCACGGATCTTGTCAACTACCAGACGCCGGGCGTCTACGAGATCCAGTACCTATTGGATGATCTTGATGGCAACAGGGGGCGCGTCTCCCTGATCGTAATTGTTGAGGAGGGAGCCTGATGGCACAGACAAGGCAGGAAGGCCGGGAAGCCGCACAGGAAGATTCAAAGCTTCGGCCGGGCGGCGTTCCGGTAAACCGGCAGCTGTATATCGACACCATCCTGGAGGATCTGAAAAAGAGCCTCTTTATGATCCTCTGCCTTGCCGTATCCGCAGGGCTTCTTTCCTATATCCTTTTTGCGCGCGCCTACAGCCCCTCCTACACGGTGAACGCCACCTATGTGGTGACGGCCGCGGGCATGAACAACAGCGCGGTAGAGAATCTGAAGACCGCGAACACCGTCGCGGAGCAGTTCTCAAAGGTCGTGACGAGCGGTGAGATGCGCAAGGCGATCGCGAAGGACATGGGGACGGACAGCCTGGGCGGGAGCCTCTCGTCCTCCATCGTGGAGGAGACCAACCTCCTGCAGGTAAAAGCGCAGTCCTCCGAGCCGCGCAGAGCCTTCCAGATCGTGCGGAGCGTGACCAACAACGTGGACCTCATCCTCAGCTACCTCGGCGCGGACGTGCGCCTTTCCCTTCTGGTAGATCCCGTAGTGCCGCAGCAGCCGGACGTCCAGCAGAAGGCGGGGAAAAAGGCGCTTCTCGCGGGACTGGCGGCCTTTCTGCTGCTGGTCATCGCGTTCTCCTTCTATTCGTACCTGCGGGATACCATCCGCTCCGGCTCCGATATTGAGGAGAAGCTGGGCGTGCGGTACTTAGGCTCGCTCTGCCACGAGGAGCGGCCCGGACGGAAAAAGAAACGATTCGCGAGTTCCATGCTGATCACGCGGCCGACCGTCAGCTTCCCCTACACGGAGGGGATGCACAAGCTTGGCCGCAAGGTGCGGAACAGAATGGATCAGAGAGGAGCGAAGGCGCTCCTGGTGACCAGCGTGAACGAGAACGAAGGAAAGTCCACGATCGCGGCGAACCTGGCCCTCTCTCTTGCGGATTCCGGGCGCAGGGTCCTGCTCATGGACCTGGATCTTCGCAGACCCGCCCTCTATAAGATCTTTGAGGTGGAGGATGAGAAGATCGAGGATCTCGGGAATCTTCTGCAGGGGACAGGCAGCGGGAAGAACCTGGTGCGCCTCCTCTCGGAGGAGAACCTCCGCGTCATCTTTAACACCAGGGAGTACCCCGAGTCCACGGAGATGCTCTCTAACGGGCGGCTGGAAAAGCTCCTTGCGTACCTGAAGGAAAACTTTGATTATATCATCCTGGACGCTCCGCCCATGAACGTGGTGGCGGACGCCGAGGTCATCGCGAATTACGCGGACGCTTCGCTGATGGTGGTGCGCGAACACTTTACCGGCGCGGGAGCCATCCGCGACGCCCTTGAAACGCTGGACGACGGGCAGGCAAAACCCATCGGGGCGGTCCTCAACGACGCGCACGTCGGCGTGACGGCTGCCCTCGGCAGCTACCAGTACGGATCGGATTACGGCTACCGCTACGGCAGCGGCTACGGGCGCTACTACGGGCGCTATTACGGGAAATACGGGAAATACGGAAAATACGGAAAATAAGGAAGATAAGAAAAATAAGGCAGGAGAAAGCAGGGAGAACAGACCATGAACGAAGAGATCAGGAGAAAAGCGCAGCAGCAGGAGGAGGAGCAGGTAGATCTGCTCGCCCTTCTGGACGACGTGTTTTCCTCTCTGGGGAGACATTTTGCCCTTGTGCTCTTTTGCATGAGCCTCTGCGCGAGTCTGATCTATTTTGCGGAAAAGAGGGATTTCGTCCCGGAGTACCGGGTCTCGGAGACCTTTATCGTGACGCCCAACTACGCGGTCAACTATAACTCCTCCGCCTACGACACCTCTGCCTTAAAGCAGATCACGAAGTCCTTCCCCTACGTCATCTCCAACGGGGCCATGCAGTCCATGATCGCCAAGGACCTCGGGACGGATTCGGTCCCCGGGACCATCAGCGTCTCCAGTCTGGAGGAGTCGACGAACGCGTTCACCATCTCCGTGACCGCGCAGGGCGCGCAGCTTGCCTACAGCATCCTGCAGTCCGTCACGAGGAACTACCCGCAGATCGCGAAGGACATTATCGGCGACACGACGCTCACGCTGATGAGCGACAGCGGCGTTCCGACCGCGCCCATCAACGGGCAGAACGCAAAGCGCGCGGCCATGTACGGGGCGCTGGCGGTGCTGGCTGCCTTCATCGCGCTGTTTGCGGTCAGCTCCCTGTTTAAAAAGACCGTCCGCAAGGAAGGGGACTTCGCGGCCATTCTGAATGTAAAGTGCTTCGGCAGCGTGCCGAAGGCCTCCCTGAAGCGGTCAAAGGGAAAAACAAAAGACCGGCGGATACGCGTGGACAACCCGCGCATCTGTTATGAATTCCGGGAGTCCATCCGGACCCTGCGGACGCGCATGGAGAGGCTGCACAACGAGAAGGGCGCGCAGGTATTCCTTCTTTCCAGCGCGATCGCCGGGGAGGGAAAGAGCACCCTCGCCGCGAACCTGGCCATTTCTCTGGCATCCAGGGGGCAGAAGGTGATCCTCCTGGATATGGATATCCGAAACGCCTCCGCGCTGAAGGTCCTCGGCATGGAGGGGGGCGGCGCGGGCCTCTCGGAGCTTCTCTCCGGGCGCGCGGTCCTCTCTGATCTCCTTCTGAAGGACCCGGAAAGCGGACTGCTTGTCCTGCCGCCGGGAAACGGCGCAGTCAGCGCGAGGAACCTGCTGGCGGACCCGGGCCTTGAAAAGGTCTTTGCCATGTGCAGGCATCTCGCGGAATATGTGATCGTAGACACGCCGCCCAGCAGCATCCTTGCGGATGCCTCCGAGCTGGTGCGTTTCGCCGACCGGGGCATCTTTGTGGTGCGCCAGGACTACGCGCCCATGGCGAGGATCACGGAGGGCATCGACATCCTCTACGATTCCGGACTGGAGATCGCGGGCTGCGTGCTCAACTATACCCAGGGCGGTCCGGTGACCCGCTACAGCTACAACGGATACGGCAGCAGCCACTACGGGCGCTACGGCAGAGGCGGGAAGTACGGACGCTACGGCAGGTACGGGAACAACGGCAAACGCAGAGCGGAGGGGAACGGCAATGAAGATGCATAGGCGCAGGCTGGAGCACTGGCAGGTGATCGCGCTGTGCATGGTCGCCTACGACGCGCTGGCGGTAAACCTGGCCTATTTTTTGGCTCTCTGGCTGCGCTTTGATCTGCGCATGTCCCAGATCCCGCCGGAATATACATACGCGTGGGGCCGCTTTGCCCCCTGGTACACCTTTTTCTGTATCAGCGCCTTCTGGATCCTGCACCTGTACAACAGCATCTGGCGGTTCGCCAGCTACAACGAGCTGGGGAGGATCATCAGCAGCACCCTCATCACGGGTGCGTTCCATACAGTCGGAATAACCATCTTTCTGCAGCGCATGCCGATCTCCTATTACCTGATGGGCCCGGTGCTGCAGTTCATTTTGGTCGCGGGTCTTCGTTTTTCCTACCGCTTCCTGCTGCTTCTGAAAAAGCATCCCGCGGAGGCGCAGAAAGCCGCGGGAGGCCGCGGACCGCGCATCCTCCTTGTCGGCGGCGGGGAAGCCGGACAGATGCTCATCCGGGATATCCGCGGCGCGAAGGAGGTCAACGGCCAGGTCGTCTGCATCATCGATGACAACCCGAACAAGTGGAACCGCTATATCGACGGGATCCCCGTGGTCGGGGGGCGGGACGATATCATCGGGGCCGTATCGAAGTACGATGTGGACCGCATCTATCTGGCCATTCCCAGCGCCTCGGCGCTTGATCGGGCGGACATCCTGAACATCTGCAAGGAGACCGGGTGCGAGCTGAAGGTCCTGCCCGGGATGTACCAGCTGGTGAACGGGGAAGTTTCGCTGCAGCAGATGAAGGAGCCCGCCATCGAGGATCTTCTGGGCAGGGAGCCGGTAAGCATCGATCTGACCGAGATCTACCGCTTTATCAGCGGGAAGGTGATCCTGGTTACGGGCGGCGGCGGATCCATAGGAAGCGAGCTCTGCCGGCAGATCGCCGCGCACGGGCCGGCCCGCCTCATCATCTTTGATATTTACGAAAACAACGCCTACGACATCCAGCAGGAGCTTGGGCGCAGCTATCCGGACCTTAAGCTTACGGTCCTCATCGGTTCCGTGCGGGACAGCCGGAGGCTTTCGCAGATCTTTTCCGAATACCGTCCGGACGTCGTCTACCACGCGGCGGCGCACAAGCATGTGCCGCTCATGGAGGACAGTCCCAACGAGGCGATCAAGAACAACGTGATCGGGACCTACAAGACCGCCTACGCGGCCATGCTCTACGGCGCCTCGCGCTTTGTCCTGATCAGCACGGACAAGGCCGTCAATCCCACCAACATCATGGGGGCCTCCAAGCGCCTCTGCGAGATGATCGTGCAGACCTTTGACTACATGGTCAAGGAGGGGCGGGCCGGCGAGCTGCCGCAGCTCTTCGACCACCTGGAGACGGAGGAGAAAATGCCGGCGCCGCCGGCGGACGTGTCCACCACCTACGTCGCCGTGCGCTTCGGCAACGTGCTCGGGAGCAACGGCTCCGTCATCCCGCTCTTTAAAAAGCAGATCGCGGAGGGCGGGCCGGTGACGGTCACCCACAAGGATATCATCCGCTACTTTATGACCATCCCGGAGGCCGTAAGCCTTGTGCTGCAGGCAAGCGTGATGGGAGAAGGCTCGGAGATCTTTGTGCTGGATATGGGAGAGCCGGTGCGCATAGACACGCTGGCGAGAAACCTGATCAAGCTCTCGGGCTATAAGCCGGACGAGGATATCAGAATCGTCTATACGGGGCTTCGCCCCGGGGAGAAGCTCTACGAAGAAAAACTGATGGCGGAGGAAGGACTTCGGACCACGCAGAACCGGCTCATCCACATCGGCGTGCCGGTCGCCTTCGACTATTCCGGCTTTACGGGGCAGCTGGCCGGGCTGCTGCAGGCCAGCAACGAAAACAGCGATGAGATCAGGGAACTGGTCGGGGAAGTCGTGACCACTTACCATCCGGAGAAGGCAGGCGTGCCGGAGGAAGATGCCGGAGATGCCGGCGCCTCCCCCAAGAGCGCTCCGGATGAGAAAAAACAGCAGGAGAAACCATGAGCGGCAGAAAGAAAAAAGGGAGATCCGCCCCGCCGGCGGACAGCGCATACAGAGACCATACAAAGCGCGCGCTGGACCTTCTGATCGCGGCCTGCGCGCTCATCCTCGCTGCCGTCCCGATGGCAGTCATTGCGCTGATCGTGCGTCTTGACTCGCCGGGCCCCGCCCTTTTCAGACAGAAGCGGCTCGGCCTTGGCGGGAAAGAATTTGAAATGTTAAAGTTCCGCACCATGAAGGTGGGCGCGGAGCACACGGGAAGCGGCGTCTACTCCGGAAAGGGAGACGCGCGCGTGACAAAAGCGGGAAAGTTCCTCCGGGCCTCCAGCCTGGATGAGCTGCCGCAGCTGATCAACATCGTGCGGGGAGACATGTCCCTCATCGGGCCGAGGCCGCCCCTCACTTATCACCCCTGGCCTCTGGAAGAATATTCAGAGGAGCAGAGACGAATGTTCAATGTGCGGCCGGGGATCACCGGCTGGGCGCAGGTGCACGGGCGCAAGGAAGTCGAGTGGCACAGGCGCATCCGCATGAACGTGTGGTATGTAGACCATGTGACCTTCCGCCTCGACTGTATCATCCTCTTTCGGACGATCGGCAAGGTGTTAAGCGCCGCTGATAACGAGAACACCGGGGAGACCCTTAAGAATTAAGCAAAGGATCCGGATAAAATGGCACAGAAGCTCATCTACATCACAAACGATCCGCAGGTTGCCCGCATAGCGGAAGCCGCGGGGACGGGGCGCGTCTTTGTAGATATGGAATACATCGGCAAGGACAGGCGCCAGGGCGGGCTGGACACGGTACAGCTCCACCACACTCCGCAGGACGTAAGAAACATTCGCGGGGCTATTTCGGCCGCGGAGCTTCTGGCGCGCATCAATCCGATACACGATGCCGGCCCGGACTTTAGCTCCACGGAGGAGGAGATCGAAGCGGTGATCGCGGCGGGCGCGGACCTGATCATGCTTCCCTATTATAAGACCCGCGCGGAGGCGGAGCGCTTCCTCTCGGCAGTGGACGGCCGCGCGAAGACCGTGCTCCTTTTAGAGACGCCGCAGGCGGCGGATCATTTGGATGAGGTCCTTGCGCTTCCCGGCATCGATGAGATGTACATCGGGCTCAACGACCTCTCGATCGGCTATGGGAAAAAGTTCCTGTTCGAGCTTCTCGCCGACGGGACGGTGGAGGCTCTTGCCGGAAAGATAAGGACAGCAGGGCTTCCCTTCGGGTTTGGCGGCATTGCAAAGCCCGGCGGCGGCGCGCTGCCGGCGGAGCGGATCATCCGGGAGCAGGTGCGGCTTGGTTCTACGAGGGCCATCCTTTCCAGAGCCTTTCTGGATTCGAGGAAGGAGAAGGACCCGGAAAAGATAAGAGATATCTTTGAAAGCGGGATCCGCGGGATCCGCGCGGCGGAGGAGGAGGCGCGGAATGCGCCGGAGGCCTTCTTCGAAGAAAACAGGAGAGAACTGAAGAAAACAGTTGCAAAGATCGTGGAGGGGCTGGGATGAATATCTTAATTACCGGCGCCTGGACGGAAGCGGAAAAATATATCCCCCAAATCACAGCCAGAGGCCATCGTGTTCTGTTCCTGCAGCAAGAGAACGATGAGCTCCCCTGTGCCCCCGGCTGGGTGGAAGGGGTCATCTGCAACAGCCTCTTTTGCTGCCATCCCATAGAAGAATTCAGCAGCCTTAAGTTTATTCAGCTTACCTCTGCAGGATATGACAGAGTCCCGATGGCTCAGATTGTCCAAAGAGGAATTGAAATTCATAATGCAGGCGGTGTTTACAGCATTCCCATGGCTGAGTTTGCAGTCGCGGGAGTGCTTTGGTTGTTTAAAAGGGGTCGCTATTTTGAGGAAAACAGGGTAGGGCACCGATGGCAGAAACGGCGCGATATACGTGAACTGAATGGGTGCACGGTCGTGATCGCAGGCTGCGGGAGCGTCGGTACGGAATGTGCCGCGCGGTTTGCTGCTTTTGGCTGTCACATTACAGGGATCGATGAGCTGACGACGCCAAAGGAACCGTATGAGCGGATCTTGCCGCCATCCAGGCTGGATGAGGCTGTTCAAGCGGCTGATGTGTTGGTGATCACCCTCCCGCTGACCGAAAAGACTCGGGGACTGATCGATAAGCGGCGGCTGGGGCTGATGAAACCGGATAGTGTTCTGGTGAACATTTCACGGGGCGCGGTGGTCGATGAAAAGGCACTGGAGAACTACGCCCGGCAGATCGGCGGCGCGGTACTGGATGTCTTTGAAGAAGAACCGCTGGCGCCGGAGAGCCCGCTTTGGGATCTGGACAATGTGATCATCACTCCGCACAATAGTTTTGTGGGAACCGGGAATGGGGAACGATTAAGGAATCTGATTTTTAGGAATATGGAGAAATACTTATGAAAAACACGTTCAGGGAAATGATAGAAGAACACGATGATCTGATGACTTATTTGTTCAGAAGGGGTTTCCTTTTAACGAATGCGGCTGTTGATCTTAACTCTTTTCCGTTTTATGGTCACTGGAAGGCAAGAAAAGTTGGCCGGTATTTAGCCTGCGTTCAGGAACTGCAATCATTTACGGCCTATGAGAAGGATGACAGAGCATTCTTTCTGTTTGGCCACGCTTATAATCCGTTTACAATGGAAATAAGCGAAGAAAAAATATTGAAACGCATTGCGGAAGCGTATGGCACACCTTCTTATCAGGACTGTATCGATGAAATAACAGGGGTATTTGTTTATGGCGTAACATACGGCGATACAGTCGAAT
>CAJOLD010000053.1 GCA_905235435.1 uncultured Lachnospiraceae bacterium | reverse complement strand
ATATTTTGCATGAAAGGAATTTTCAGATATGGAAACATCCCAGATCGAGACAAAAAAGAAACCGGAACGCATGTCCGGCATTCTGGTGCACCCGACCTCCTTCCCCTCTCCGTACGGGATCGGCGACCTTGGCCCCGGTGCACGGGATTTTATTGACTTTCTGGCAAGATCGGGCCAGCATCTGTGGCAGGTACTGCCCCTCGGGCCCACCGGCTTCGGGGATTCCCCCTATCAGAGTTTTTCATCCTTCGCGGGACAGCCGCTGATCATCAGCCCGGATCTCCTCGTGGAGGCGGGGCTGCTCACCCCGGAGGATGTGGCGGACGTTCCGGCATGGGACCCGCGTTCGATCGATTACGGCGCTGTCATCAATTACAAGAACGGGCTGTTCCGGAAGGCATATGACGCCTTCACCCATACCCCCGACAAGACCATGATCGAGGAGTTTGAGGCTTTCTGCGAGAAGGAGAAGGAGTGGCTCGACGACTATGCCCTCTTTATGGCAGGAAAGGACGCCCATGAGGGCCGCTGCTGGCTCGACTGGGACGACGATCTTCGCACCGCCTCTCCGAAGGCGAAGGAGAAATGGGCCGATAAGCTCTCCGAATCCGTCAGCTATTACAAGTTCCTGCAGTTCCTCTTCCAGGTCCAGTGGGAAGATCTGCGTGAATACGCGCATGAGAATGAGATCGAGATCATCGGTGATATCCCCATCTTTGTCTCCACGGACAGCTGCGATCTCTGGGCCGACAGGGCCCTTTTCCAGGTCGATACGAAGGGTCATCCGACCAAAGTGGCGGGCGTTCCGCCCGATTATTTCAGCGAGAGCGGCCAGCTCTGGGGAAATCCGCTCTACGACTGGGATAAACATGAGGAGACCGGCTTTAAGTGGTGGATCAGCCGCGTCCGCAGGCAGCTGTCCCTGGTGGATCATCTGCGCATCGATCATTTCCGCGGTTTTGAAGCCTACTGGGCCGTTCCGGCAGAGGAAGAGACCGCCGTCGCCGGCACCTGGGTCAAGGGCCCCGGTGAAAAGCTGTTCCGCGCGCTGAAAAGAGTGCTCGGCGGCGATCTGCCCATCTTCGCGGAGGATCTCGGCCTCATCACCCCCGAGGTGGAGGAGCTTAGGGACAGCCTCGGCTTCCCGGGCATGAAGGTCCTGCAGTTCGGGTTTGAGGATCCGAATGACAGGCAGTACTGCCCGCACTGCTTTAAGACAACGAACTGCCTGTGCTATACAGGCACCCATGACAACGATACCGTCATGGGCTGGTACGCAGCCGCCAATGAGGAAACGCGGGACCGCGTGCGCCGCTACGGGAATACCGACGGCAGCTGTGTGAGCCTTGATTTCATCCGCTTTGCCCTGGGTTCCATCGCCCGCTACGCGATCTTCCCCATCCAGGATCTTTTCATGATGGGAAGCGAAGCGCGCATGAACCGCCCCGGCGCCGCCTGCGCGAACTGGACCTTCCGCTATGTTTCGGAAGACCTGACGCAGGAGCGTGCCGAATGGCTCGCGGCTGCAACGAAACTGTTCGGCCGGTAAGCGGCGGGAGGTCTTTATGAGGTCAATTCTGACTGCACTCGCGGCCGTCATTTTCCTGATCATCGGCATCCCCCTTCTGGGGATCGAGTGGCTGATCGGAAAGGTCAGCCCGCACGCCCGGGATATCAGCAGCCTGCGCCTTGTGCAGGGGATCTTTAAGATCATGCTGTTCCTCTCCGGCGTGAAGCTGACCGTGATCGGGGAAGAGAATGTGCCGAAGGACCAGACGGTCCTCTATGTGCTGAATCATCGAAGCTACTATGATATCTTCATCGTCTATTCGCGCTGCCCGGGCCTGACCGGTTTCATCGCGAAAAAGGGGATCGGGAAGATCCCCCTCGTCAAGCCCTGGATGGACAGGCTGTACTGCCTGCTGCTCGACCACGATGACAAGCGCGCCAGCATGCGCACCATCCTTACGGCGATCGACCACTGCAAAAACGGCATCTCCATCGCGGTATGCCCCGAGGGAACGCGATGCCGCAGCGATGACGACACGGAGCTCCTCCCGTTCCACGAGGGGACCTTCAAGATCGCCACAAAAAGCGGGGTGCCCGTCGTGCCCGTCACGATGAACCACACCTCCGCGATCTTCGAGGAGCATATGCCCTGGGTGCACGGCACGCACGTCGTCCTGGAATACGGGAAACCCGTCATGATCAGCGATCTCTCCCCCGAGGACCAGAAATTCCCCGGTGAGTATTTCCGCGGGATCATGACCGAAATGCTGAAAAAGAACGAGGATCTGCCCGCGAAATGATCCCGCGGGATGATCCCCTGAATCAATGAAGAGACTGCCGCACATGAGGGCCGTCTCTTCATTTTTTCCTTATTCACTTGTAAATACTCACTCTTCTTCTGCCGGTTCGTCGTCGTTCTCAAGTGCTTTCTGATATTCCTGCAAAATGACTTCCTGCATGAGTTCTCTGGTTTGTGAGCTGATTGGATGAGCGATATCCCGATACTCGCCTGCGGTGGTCTTGCGGCTGGGCATTGCAATGAACAGCCCCTTTTCGCCTTCGATCACCTTGATGTCATGAACTACAAATTCTCCGTCAATCGTAACGGAAACAATCGCTTTCATCTTACCTTCCTTGGCAATCTTACGAATTCTTACATCTGTAATCGTCATATTACACACCCTTTATTAAGACAAAAGCAACCTATTCAATTTTTTATAGCACGTAGCGCTCGTTCGATTCAATAACGATCTTGACGCCCTCTTCTCCTATATGATATGTGTTGGCACGGATGGTGTCCCTGCTCTCAACGATGCAGTTCTCAAGATGGACATTGTCGCCGAGGTAGACATCATTCATAACAATGGAGTTCTTAATCACGCAGTTTTCGCCCACAAATACTTTTTTGAAGATCAGAGAATCCTCAACATATCCATTGATGATCGAGCCGCTGGAAACAAGGCTGTTCTTCACCTCGCATCCCGGATTGAACTTGGCGGGCGGGTTGTCGTCCACCTTCGTGTAGATATCCGGATACTGATGGAAGAAGTAGTCCCTCACTTCCGGCTTCAGGAAATCCATATTTGTTTTGTAGTATGAATCTACCGAAGCGATATTGCTCCAGTAAGAGTCTATCTTGTACCCGTAGACCCTGCGGACGTCCTTATAACGGATAAGCACATCCTTTACAAAATCAAATCTGCCTTCCTCAGCTGACCGCTCGATGAGCTCGATCAGCTGTCTTCTCCGGATCACATAGATCCCGCATGAGATCGTAGAGGAGGTTGCAGCCATCGGTTTTTCCTCAAACTGCACGATCCGGCCGTCCTCATTCATTCTTACCACACCGAAACGGGTGATATCCTCGTCACCGGGAATATCCTTGCAGACGACCGTTACGTCCGCCTGTTTCGCGATATGGTATTCCAGCACCTTATTGAAATCCAGTTTGTAAACACAGTCGCCGGATGCAATCACTACATACGGTTCATGACAGTCCCTGAGGAAATTCAGGTTCTGATGAATCGCATCCGCGGTTCCCCTGTACCAGTAACTGTTTTCAGCTGTCACTGTAGGCGGAAACACAAAGAGCCCGCCCTGCTTCCTTCCAAAATTCCACCACTTGGAGGAATTCAGGTGCTCGTTCAAAGACCTGGAATTATACTGAGTCAGTACTGCAACCTTTTGAATATGAGAATTCGACATGCTGCTCAGAGCGAAATCGATGCTTCTGTAGCTGCCGGCGATAGGCATTGCAGCAATGGCTCTCTTGTTTGACAATTCCTTCATCCTGTAGCTGTTTCCGCCAGCCAGGATCATTCCCACTGCTCTCATGCAAATACACCTGCCTTGTCCAATGTCTCGCCCGATGCAAGCACCCCGTCCGGATAATCTTCCGGCAGCGTTGCGCCGGTAACGGCCGTATTCTTCCCGATCTTTACGCCTGCAGGCACACTCGTGTTCTCTCCGACCACGGCAAGGCCGTATGAATAGATATCCGGTCTTGCCCTGTTGGGCACCTCTTCTCCGGTCCCGAGGACAGCGCCTTCGCCGATTTCGGAATTTTCCGCCACGATTGTCCTGTCTAGTACAGCATTCCTGCGGATCACCGTACCCTGCATTACAATTGAGTCACGCACTACTGCTCCTTCCCCGATGCGGACTCCCGGACCGATTATTGAGTTCTCTACCGTCCCGAAGATCTCTGACCCGTCACTGATCAGACTTCGGTACACCCTTGCTCCTGAAGAAATATATTGGGGCGGTATCATGTCATTCGTGGTGTAGATCTTCCAGAACTCCTCATAGAGATTGAATTCCGGAATTATATCAATAAGCTCCATATTGGATTCCCAGTATGAGCCAAGGGTCCCTACATCTTTCCAGTAGCCGTTGAATTCGTAAGCGACGATCCTTTCCCCTTTATCGAAGCAGTAGGGGATCACGTGCTTTCCGAAGTCGCAGCCTTCCTGTTCGGAGAGTGCCTCGAGGGCTTCCTTCAGCGCTTTCCACGTGAAGATATAAATGCCCATGGACGCCAGGTTGCTCTTCGGATGCTCGGGCTTTTCCTGGAACTCGCAGATCCGGCCCTGATCGTCTGTCACGACGACGCCGAAACGGTTCGCCTCCTCCTGCGGAACAGGCATGACGGCGATGCTGACATCTGCGTTATGAGACTTATGATAGTCCAGCATGACCTCGTAATCCATCTTGTAGATGTGATCGCCGGACAGGATAAGGACATAGTCGGGGTTGTAATGCTCCATGAACGCCATGTTCTGATAGATGGCGTTCGCGGTACCCGTGTACCATTCCGACTTTCCCACCTTTTCATAGGGCGGAAGAACAGTAACGCCGCCGACATTCCGGTCAAGGTCCCACGGAATGCCGATCCCGATATGGGAATTCAGGCGCAGCGGCTGATACTGTGTCAGGACGCCGACCGTGTCTATGCCGGAATTGATGCAGTTGCTCAGGGGGAAATCAATAATGCGATATCTTCCTCCGAAGGATACGGCCGGTTTTGCGACCTGCGCCGTGAGGACGCCGAGCCGGCTCCCCTGTCCGCCGGCAAGCAGCATGGCGATAATTTCTTTTTTGATCACGACAGCACCTCACAAGTGTCCTATAAATTAGTAGAATTATTATATCACAGGCTTTTTAATTTGTGAACATTTATATTGGCTGCCGCGCCGCTTTCCCCTATAAATAAGGTGATTTTAACACCAAACCGGCCGCATTTTTATGCATTTTTTTGCCGATGTTTTTGCATATTATTACAGTTATTTATATTCTTTTCACAAGAGAAGTTTCCCTCTCTTCCTTTTTCCGCCGATGAAGCGTATACTGTATGTGGCCCGGGCGGCGCTAGGGCCGTCCGCGGATCTTCTGAAAGCACGGGAACATGCAGTCATTTTCCAGACAGGAGCCTATATGTATCAGATAAATTATTCCAACCCGTCCCACATCCATTTTATAGGAATCGGAGGCATCAGCATGAGCGGCCTCGCGGCCGTTCTTCTTGACCGCGGTTTTGACGTCTCCGGATCCGATTCAAAGCGCTCTCCTCTCACGGACCTTCTTGCGCAGAAGGGCGCCCGCATCATCATCGGTCAGAGCGCTTCCAATATCGAACCGGATACCGATGCCGTCGTCTACACGGCGGCCGTCCATGAGGACAATCCCGAATTCGCGGCGGCGAAGGCGGCAGGCATTCCCATGCTGACACGCGCCGAGATGCTCGGACAGATGATGGATCACTACAGCGACGCCGCGGCTGTCGCCGGGACCCACGGAAAGACCACGACGACCTCCATGCTCTCCAATATCCTTCTGGCTTCCGACATGGATCCGACCATCTCGGTGGGCGGTATTCTCCCGTCGATCGGCGGGAACATCCGCGTAGGCGGATCGGAGCACTTTGTGACGGAGGCCTGCGAGTATACGAACAGCTTCCTGCAGTTTCACCCGCAGGTCGGCATCATCCTCAATATAGACGCCGACCATCTGGATTTCTTCAAGGATCTTGACGACATCCGTCATTCCTTCCGCCTCTTCGCGGAGGGCATCCGCAGCGGCGGCACCCTCATCATCCCCGCCTCTCTTCCCGACCTTGAAGGGTTTACAGAGGGACTTGCGGCAGATATCGTGACCTTCGGGATCGGCGAGGGCGATTACGCGGCGGAAGAGATCACCATGGACGATAACGCCTGCGCCTCCTTTACCTTATTTGTGCGCGGCGAGAAGGCCGGACGCTTTACCCTGCGCGTTCCCGGCAGGCACAACGTCCTGAACGCGGCGGCAGCCATCGCCGCGGCGGATATCATGGGCGCTTCCCGAAAAGCCGAGGCGGAGGGACTTTCCTCCTTCACCGGCGCGGAGCGGCGCTTCGAGTACAAAGGCAGGCGGGACGGTATCACGGTCATCGATGACTACGCCCACCATCCCACGGAGATCAAAGCGACGCTCGCGGCAGCCCGGGAGATCCCGCACGGCACGATCTGGTGCGCTTTCCAGCCGCACACCTTCACGCGGACGAAAATGCTGTTCAACGATTTTGCCGAAGCGCTGACCGGGGCCGACCACGTTGTGCTCACGGACATCTACGCGGCCCGGGAGACCGATACCCTTGGGGTAAGTTCTTCGCAGCTTGCGGAGCGCATCCGGGAGCTCGGCACCCCCGCGGATTATTTTCCGAATTTTTCTGAAGCGGAGGCTTATCTTCGAAAATCCTGTGTCAACGGCGACCTGTTGATAACTATGGGTGCCGGAAACATATTTACTGTAGGCGAAGACTTCCTGAAAGACTGATTATCCACAGTTTCCACATGTGCATGCGCGCCCGATTGTGCATCACATGTGGATTCTTTTGTGGAAAAGACGATGTTCTCATTTGATTTTTCCTGTGCTATACTTATCGGTACCGGGATTGGGGAGTCCCGGCAGGAAAGGATGACACATCATGAAACTTCACCTGCCTCAGGATGGCGGTGTGACCATCATTGAAAACGAATTTATCGATCTCTATATGCCCTACGCGAACGGCGAGTTCGTGAAGGTCTATCTCTATATCCTCCGCTGTGCGGGGTGCGGAGCAGAGCTCTCTGTCTCCTCGATCGCGGACGTCTTCAACCATACCGAGAGCGATGTGCACAGGGCCCTGACCTACTGGGAAAAGCTTCATCTTCTGAAGCTCAGATATGATTCGACGGGCGCCCTCAGCGATATCCACCTTCTGTCCGCGGGCCGCGGCGGCTCCGAAGACCCGGAGGAACCGGCAGGCAATGGAAAGGCCTCCTCTTCCGGCTCCGGCAGTTCCCCCGCCCTTCTGACTGCAGGCCCTGCGGCGGGGATCACGCTTCCCGCTGAGTCTTATGAAGAGCCGGCAAAAGAGAAAAAAGTGCCGGAGATCCCTGAGCGCAGCCTGACATCTGAGCGCATCAGCAGGCTGATGGAGCAGGAAGAGATCCGGCAGCTGATGTACGTCGCGGACACCTATTACGGCAGGCCCCTCTCCTCAACGGAGCAGTCGGATCTTCTGTGGTACTACGACGGTCTCGGTTTTTCCGCCGATCTTATCGAATATCTGATCGAATATTGTGTCTCCCGCGGACATACCGGACACCGCTATATGGAGACGGTCGCCCAGGGCTGGTACCGCAGCGGCTACCGGACCGTCAGTGAAGCGAAACAGGGAAGCGCCGCCTACGGCGCCGATTATTTCGCTGTTTTCCGCGCGCTCGGCATCCGGAGCCATGTGCCCACGCCCGCCGAGACGGAATTCATGGACCGCTGGCTGCATACCTACGATCTTCCTCTGGACGTGATCAGTGAGGCCTGCAGGCGGACCATCCTGCAGATCCACGAACCCAGTTTCGAGTATACAGACAAGATCCTCCGCAAATGGCATCTTGCCGGCGTACGCACGATCGCCGACATCCAGCCGCTCGATCAGGCGCATGCCTCAAGGAGCACCGCGAGAGAGCCCGTGCGCCGCACCGGCGCGGGGGCCGGCAGGTTCGGCAATTTCCCGCAGCGCGTCTACGACTGGGGGAGCCTTGAACAGCAGCTGCTGTCCGACTCGGACGCCGATGGAAAGGAAGGCTGATCTTGGGATTATCCAATTCACAGTATGAAACGCTCATGCGCGGATACAGCCAGCAGCAGAGCAGATCCCGCCGCGAACTTGAGGAGCGGAGGAAAAAAGCGTACAGCGCGATCCCCGAGCTTTCCGAGCTCGACCGCAAAAGCGGCGCTCTGGGCCTTGCCCGTGCCCGCGCCATTCTCGGCGCGGACGAGACGCCCGCCGCGGATGCCCCGGGAAGCTCCGAAGAGTTCCGCGCCAGGCTGGAGGAGATCTCCGCCCGCCGCGCCGCGCTGCTCAAAGAACACGGTCTTGCGCCGGACTATCTTGAAATGCGCTATGCCTGCCCCGACTGCCGGGATACAGGCTACGTGAACGGAGAGCGCTGCCACTGCTTCCTGCAGGCGGCCGCCGACCTTCTCTACGAGCAGTCCGGTCTCCGCGATATCCTTGAAGAGGAGAACTTTGATACCTTTTCCCTTGACTACTATCCGGACGACCTGATCCATCCGCAGACAGGAAAGAGCGCCCGCCTGTATATGCAGGAGGTGCGCGCGCTCTGCCTGCGTTTTGTGCGTGAATTTGACCTGCCCGCTGAGCAGAGGACCCATACGAATCTCTTTTTGTACGGCGGCTGCGGCCTGGGGAAGACCTTCCTCTCCCACTGCATCGCCAAAGAACTGATCGAGACATCGCACTACGTCCTGTACTTCTCGGCCGGCGATCTCTTCGACAGGCTCGCGCAGGAGACCTTCCGGCGCGACGGAGCGGCGCAGGAGGAGGATGGCGTGACGTTCGGCGACGTCTGCGAATGCGACCTGCTCATCATTGATGACCTCGGGACCGAGATGACCAACACGTTCGTGGCCTCCGGCCTCTTCCGCATACTGACGCGCAGGCTCCAGGAAAACAAGAGCACCGTGATCTCCACGAACCTCTCTCTGCAGGCCTTCTCGGATACCTACTCCGAGCGCGTCTTTTCACGCATCACGAGCAGCTTCAAGCTGATACAGCTGTTTGGCAACGACATCCGGCTACAGAAAAAACTGCTGGGACGTTCCTGATCCTTTATTCACATCAGGCAGTATACCGGGCAAGGAGGCAATATCTATGCAGTCAGCAGAATCAAGCAACAAAGACAGTATCCCCGTCGGCTCTCTGGGCATCGTCGCACTCGACAGCTGCAGACAGCTCGGCGAAAAAATAGACAAATATATCGTCAAGTGGCGCAGCGACCGCGAACACAAGCACAGCTCCAGTCCGGAGCTGGAGGAGTACTGCAGAGACACCTATCTCATCCGCACCTCCTCGCCGCGCTTCGGTTCCGGAGAAGGCAAGGGCATCGTCCATGACTCCGTCCGCGGCGCCGACCTGTACCTGCTCGTCGATGTCTGCAACTACAACATCACCTACACCATGAACGGCATCGTCAACTACATGTCCCCGGACGATCACTTCGAGGACCTTAAGCGCGTGATCGCGGCGATCGGCGGCAAGGCCCGCAGGATCAACGTCATCATGCCCTTCCTCTACGAGAGCCGCCAGAACAAGCCGCATGAGCGGGAATCCCTCGACTGCGCCATCGCCCTTCAGGAACTGGTCAGTATGGGCGTAGAGAATATCATCACCTTTGACGCGCACGACCCCCGCGTCCAGAACGCCATCCCCATCCACGGCTTCGAATCGGTCCAGCCCGTTTACCAGTTCATCAAAGGACTGTACAAGGCAGCCAGCGACTTCGATATCTCCTCCGACAAACTGATCATCGTCAGCCCGGATGAGAACGGCGCCCACCGCGCCATCTACATGGCCAACGTTCTCGGCGTAGACATGGGAATGTTCTATAAGCGCAGAGACTACAGCGCGATCGTAAACGGAGCGCATCCGGTCGTGGCACACGAATTCCTCGGTGCCGAAGTTGCCGGGAAAGACGTCGTCATCGTCGACGATATGATCTCCTCCGGAGACAGCGTCCTCGAGGTCGCCGCGGAACTGAAGCGCCGCAAGGCGAACAGGATCTTCATCTGCAGCACCTTCGGCCTGTTCACGAACGGGCTCGAAAAATTCGATGATGCCTACGACAAGGGAATCTTCCATTCGCTGCTCACGACCAACCTGGTCTACCAGACGCCCGAGCTGCTCTCGAGGCCCTACTACACCGGCTGCGACCTGAGCAAGTTCCTGGCGCTGATCATAGACACCTTAAACCACGACGGATCCATGAGCGAACTGCTCAATCCGATGGACCGAATCAACAAATTCCTGGCAAAGCGCAGAAAATAACAGATATTTCGATAATAAAAAAGGACGCGGGAAAAAACGAAAGTTTTTCCCGCGTCCTTTTTATTGTGCCGCTTTGAGGGCCTGCTGCTCGCGGCCGGTGCAGGTAAAGAGGATCACCTGCCGTCCGGTGCCGCTAAGGTACCGCATGGTTTCCTTCAGACGGACGTCGTCGTACATCGCGAAGGGTTCGTCGAGGATCAGCGGCATTTCTCCGTCACCGGAAAGAATGTCTCCGGCGGCGATCCGCAGGGCAAGATAGGCCCGG
>CAJOLD010000052.1 GCA_905235435.1 uncultured Lachnospiraceae bacterium | reverse complement strand
ATATAGATGAAGAACATACCAGGGCAAGCTGGTATGTTTCAAGCATCACCTATACCCCCGAGGAAGTGTATTCCGGCGCTTCCGGCCTTACAAGCCAGTATAATGCAGGCTTGCAGGCTGCCGTCTCACAGATCCGCAGTATGAGCGATTACAACGGTGACGGAACGGCCACAGCTGCGGAGACCGTAAGGGCCATTCACGACTATGTCTGTGATACGCTCTGGTATGACACTGCTTCATTCAATAATTATGAGACGACAGGTGATTACCGGATCTTCTGCGCAGGCGCCGCTTTCATCTCCGGCTGGGGATACGGCGCAGTCTGTGAAGGATATTCGAAGACCGTCCTGGTCCTCTGCAGAAAGTTTGGGATAGACGCGATCACGGTAAAAGGAACGATCAGCTCCGGCGAGGCGCGCGAGGCGCATATGTGGAACAGCATTAAGCTGGATGGTCACTGGTATCTGCTCGACGCCACCTGGGATGATGATGTTACCGAGATCGACTATTCCTATTTCCTTATGGAGCAGACGACCAATCCGGCCAGAACGCCGGACGGCAATTTCAGCGGTTCTGTTGCCGGAGATGCCGTGATCTTCACCTATCCTGCGTTCAGCGATGCGGACTATAACTACTGCGGAGCCTCCAACGGGCATGTATTTAAGCCCAGCAGCAGTACCGGTCTTGACACCTGCGTTTTCTGCAGCGCCGGCTTAATGGAGGATGCGGTCGTATCGGGTCTGACAGACTTTACCTATACAGGGGAAAGCATTGAACAGCCGGGTCTGACCGTAAAATACAATGGGAAAACGCTTAAATACGGCACCGACTATACCGTTGCTTATTCCGATAATACCAATGCCGGAACGGCAAAGGTCATGATCACCGGGATCACCAAGGAAACGAAAGAGTATTACGGTACGAAGACGGTCACATTTAAGATCGCTCCGAAACCGGTCACGCCTGACGTCACGCTTTCGGCCTCGTCCTACACGTATGACGGCTCGGTCAAAAAACCGGCTGTTACGGTCAAAGTCGGGGATACGAAGCTTAGCGCGGCAAACTATACAGTGTCTTACGCCTCCGGTCTGGTCAAGGCCGGCACGTATAAAGTGACCGTAACGCTGAAGGGCAATTACTCCGGTTCCGGCAGCGCCAGCTTCACGATCGCTCCGAAAAAGAGCACACCGAAAGTAACGCTTTCCACGACCGCCTATACTTATAACGGTTCGGCCCAAAAACCGTCTGTAACGGTCATGGACGGAGATACAAAGATCAATGCGGAAGATTATGCGGTGACTTATCCGTCCGGAAGGATCAACGTCGGAACGTATAAAGTGACCGTAACGCTGAAGGGCAATTACTCCGGTTCCGGCAGCGCCAGCTTTAAGATCCTGCCGGCCGCGACGGCCTCTGTGACCGCCGCCAACCAGGCGAAAGGCATCAAGCTCACCTGGAAGACGGTCACGGGCGCGACGGGGTATAAGGTCTACCGCAATAATACGCTGGCTGCGACTGTCAGCGGCGCATCTGCGGTCAGCTACACAGACACGGGCGCTGGCACGAACGGGACCAAGTACACGTTCAAGATCGTTGCGACGTCCGGCGCGGGCGACAGCAAGGCATCCAAGTCCGTTACGACATACAGAGTCGCGAGACCCGCGATCTCGTCGGCAAAGAATACGGCCGCGAAGAAGATGACCGTCAAGTGGAAAAAGAACGCGAAAGCAACGGGATATCAGATCCAGTACAGCACAAACAGCAAGTTTGCTTCCGGGAACAAGAAGGTCAGCGTTACTAAAGCCGCGACGGTATCCAAAGTCATTTCGAAGCTGAAGAAAGGCAAGACCTACTATGTGCGCATCCGGACCTACAAGAAGGTCGGCGGCACCAAGTACTGGTCAGCCTGGAGCGCGAAGAAAAAAGTAAAGATCAGTAAGTAAGGACGGAGCCTCCTGCGGCGCAGCTGCCGCGGGAGGCTCTAAAAAATGGAAGAAAGGGAAACCGGACAGACGATGAGCCTGGAAAAAGTAAGGACACGGATATACAAAGTCATTGAGAAACAGTCGGACGACGATGACGATAAGCTGAGTGTGCTTTATGACTATTTTATGATCTTCGTGATCGTCCTCAGCCTTATTCCGCTGTGTTTCAAGGAGAGCACGCCGCTTCTCCGCGCCCTCGACCGGGGGACGGTGTCGATCTTTATCGTTGACTATTATCTGCGGTGGATGACGGCGGATCTGCGGTTCGGCAAAAGATCGGTATGGTCCTTCATCAGATACCCGTTTTCCGTTATGGCGCTGGTGGATCTGTTTTCCATCCTTCCGTCGCTGACGATCATTCCCAACGGCTTTAAAATACTCCGTCTGCTGAGGATGTTCAAAGCTCTGCGGGTATTCCGTGTCATCAAGGCGATGCGGTATTCGAAGAATATCGAAATTCTGAAGAGGGTCATAGGCCGGTCCGGTGATTACCTGATCACGGTCTGCGTTCTCGCGGTCGGGTATATCGTGGTCTCGGCGATGGTCCTGTTCAATGTGGAACCGGAAATGTTTGATTCCTTTTTTGATGCGCTGTACTGGTCGACCATTACACTCACCACCGTCGGTTATGGAGACATCTACCCGGTATCGGTCGCCGGAAGGGTCGTCACGATCATCTCTTCCTTCCTCGGGATCGCGATCGTGGCAATGCCTGCAGGTATTATTACGGCGGCGTATCTTACGGAGATCAGGGATGATAAGGATGAAGAGACACAGGAAGCGGCGGATCCGGCAGGGAAGGAGGGACCGAAGCACCTGGATGTGATCAGAAAAGAAGGAGGAAGGGAATGAAGATCATTACACTGGAAGAACACTACAGCGATCAGCGCATCATGGACGCAAACAGGGCTTTTCAGGGAGAAAGACCGAAAATGACGCCGGAGCAGGAAGAGGCGATGAAGTTTCTCATGTCCAGGGCCTTCCCGGGCCCGGAGCTGCTGGATTTTGACGCGAGGCTGCAGTATATGGACGAGAACCGGATCGACATGCAGGTGCTTTCCTTTACGACGCCCGTTACCGATGCGGTCCCCGCGCAGGACGCGGTAAGGATCTGCCGCCAGGCAAACGATATCACAAAGCAGCACATGGAGGAGCATCCCGATCGCTTCGCGGGATTTGCCTCCCTGCCGATGGCCGACCCGAAGGCGGCGGCAGAGGAGCTTGAGCGCTGCGTAAAGGATCTGGGCTTTGTCGGAACGATGCTGGCCGGAAGGCAGAAGGGCAGGTTCTTCAACGAAGCGGAATTCCTCCCGGTCTTCGAGAAAGCAGCCGGGCTTCATGTGCCCGTATATTTCCATCCCGCCCTCATTCCGATGGACGTGCAGCAGTCCAACTATATGTCCGACGCTTATTCCTACATCGTCGGCTCCGAATTCGCGTCCGCCGGCTACGGCTGGCATTCCGAAGTCGGCATCCAGATCGTGCGCATGATCCTCTCCGGGATCTTCGACAGGCTGCCGGAGCTTAACTTTATCTGCGGCCACTGGGGAGAGACCATTCCCTGCTTCCTCGACCGCATGGACGCCATCCTGGATCAGAGCATCACGGGACTTCAAAAAACGATCTCCGAGTATTACAGGGAGCATGTTTACATCACACCGAGCGGGATCCTTTCCACCGACCAGCTGGAATATATTGTCAAACGGATGGGCGCGGATCATGTGCTTTACGCTGTAGACTATCCGTACCTGAAGCCGGACAACGTATACGAATTCCTGACGGAGAGCAGCCTGACGCAGGAAGAGATCGAACTGATCGCGCACAAGAACGCGGAGCGGCTGCTGAATCTGTAATGTTTTATTCGATATAGAGTGCTGCCCGGAAGGTCACGTTCGGATGGTGGTTGTTGCCGGGAAGCGCGTCCCGCAGGCACACCGGATAGACATCGCCCGGGCAGGGGCCGCCCATGAGATTGTACCCGCCGCCGCGCATGACATAGCTTTCTCCGCTGCGCTCCTGCGTCCACTCCCAGTTGTTTCCGGCCAGGTCGTAAATGTTGTTGGCCTCTGCCTCTTCATACTTGCCGGTGTATTTGCCGCCTTCATTTTTGGAGAAGGGATCGTTCGAGAAGTTGCCCCAGCTGCTGCTGTCGGCATAGATATCATCTTCTGTTTTGCAGCCGGAGTCGATCAGCCACTGCATGACGGTGTCCCAGTTGCTCCCCCAGGGGAAGAAGCCCTCTACGGTTTCGTTGCCTGCGTAGAGCTCCTCGCATTTGACGGTGAAGTCCTGCGGAGAGAACTGTACCCAGATATACCCGGGCTCTTCCTCGGTGACTTTTTTGCTGACAGGCAGATCGCTGTCGCTTCTGCTCGCCTCGTAGCGGCCGATGTAGAAGC
Source organism: uncultured Lachnospiraceae bacterium (assembly GCA_905235435.1). Classification (GTDB taxonomy): domain Bacteria; phylum Bacillota; class Clostridia; order Lachnospirales; family Lachnospiraceae; genus CAMOKZ01. The sequence goes on along the minus strand of CAJOLD010000052.1, from coordinate 6,277 downwards.
CGCCGTATTTCTCTGTGCTGGCGGCCATATTCTGATATTCGGGCAGATCCGTTTCATCATAGCAGGCCGAATAGGTGGTTCCGAACACACCGACGCCGAAATCCCTTGAGGCCAGCGGCGTGACCGTCGTCGGAATCCAGACATACTCACTGCCGTCCGGCCCGATCACGACCAGTCCGGTGCTGACCGTCTGCTCATCGTCGTCCTCAGATACCGCAAACTCCGCGGGGATGACGGCAGTATCGCCGTTTTCGTCTGTATAGACGGAAAGCATTTCCGCAGCGGTGCCGTCCCCGATCTCGGGGAGGCCCGTGGTGTCCGCCGCGGGGACGCCGGCGCACATGCCGGCGGAGAGGAGCAGCGCGGCGGCCGCGGCCATGGTTATTTTCGATCTCATCATATTCTTAATTCCTATCTTATTTCAGCCCGCAGTATTCAAGGCTCTTCTCCCAGAGCTCCGCGGCGTTCTCATCGCTGTAGGAGAGCTCGGAGGACCTGGCGGTGTTTGTGCTGCGGTCGAAGTACTGGCCGGTCACGCCTGCAAACTGCGGATCCGTGAGGACCTGCGCAAGCGCGTCCGAGGAGTCTTCCAGTTTTCCGTAGCGGTCCGGCATGGTCGTCTTGACGATCATATCCCGTGCCTTGCCTCCGCCTTTTGAAAAGTTGGTGGCTGACATGAAGCCGGGGTTGAAGGCGTTGGCGGTAACGGCGCTGCCTTCCTCCTGCAGCCTGCGGCTGAGCTCATGCGTCATATAGATGAGGGCGAGCTTGGAGTAGGAGTACTTTCCGCGGTCATCCTTTTCGGGATGCGCGACCGCGTCCGCGCCGGGCCAGGTGATCCCTCCGGGCGGGTTATGCATATCCGAAGAGATGCTGACGATGCGGCCGTCCTTTGCCATATGGGGCAGGAGCAGCTGCGTCAGCAGGAAATGTCCGAGATAGTTCGTCTCGAAGACGAGTTCAAAACCGTCCTCCGTAGTGCCGGAAGCACCCATCGCGGAGATCCCCGCGTTGTTTACGAGCGCGCTGATCTCATCCCCTTCCGCGATGACCTGATCCGCGAATGCGCGGACAGAGGCGAGAGAGGACGTGTCAAGCTGCATGACCACGGGGCAGCCGTTTCCTGTTTCGCTGATGATGCGCTCGCGGGCCGTCATTGCTTTTTCAAGGTTCCGGCATCCCATGATGACCTTTACGTCATGGTCTTTGGAGACCTTCAGCGCCGTCTCCAGGCCGAGGCCGGAATTTGCGCCGGTAATAACGATCGTTTTCATGATCTGTCCCTCCTTTGCTGTTTGGGTATTATTCTTCGCTGATATCCATTACTTTCTGCAGGAGCCTGATAAGCTCCGCCTGTTCATCCCCTTCGAGCTTTTCGGTGAAGGAAGCCTCAAGCTTTTCGCCGATGGCTTCCAGCTCGTCCTTTCTCCGAAGGGCCTCCTTCGTGGGGGCGATGAACCGGCTCCGGGCGTGGTTCGGATTTTCACAGTATTCGGCAAGCCCTTTCTTTTCCAGGTTCTGTACGATGCCGATGGCTGTCGGGTGCGACATGGAATAGTATTTTTCCAGATCGACGATGCGTACGCCCCGGTCTCCCTCCTCGTAGAGATATTTGATGACCTTGTACTGCGCGATGGTCAGCCCGTATTCCTCGAGGACCGCGTTGGCGAGCTTGTCAAATTCAAGAGCCGCTTTTTTAATAAGGATCGCTGCTTTATCCTGTTTCATGGTGAACCTCCGTCCGGTTTCTTTCGTAGGATACGACTATAATATCGTAGGATGCGACGAATGTCAAGCCCTTTTTACACCCCTTTTATACAGAGACTCTTAAGAATTCCCCCGGGAAATATCGGTTGAAATGGACTATGCCAAAATATATAATGAACGGGAGAGAGGAGGGTATTATGCGAAGATTTTCGAATGTGATCGTTGGACTTCTGGCAGCAGGGGTGTGTGCCTTTATTACAGTCATGTGCCTGGACGCGAGTTTTGAATCCCAGCTGTATAACCTGATCGTTCTGGGAATCATGCTCCTGATCGTCCTGATCTCCGCGTCCGTCGGACTCGGCCGCATGGGTACGGTGAGGGCCGGCCTGGACCGGGCGTCCGAACGGCTCATGGAGATCCACGGAGGAAACGGCTCCCTGGCGGATATCACGAGGCCCGGCTCGGAGCTTTTTGAGGTCGACTATCTGGATGAAAAATACCAGGAATATCTCGCCTATCTGCGGAAATCCAACAGTCCCGCCGACATCGGGGACTATATCGGAGAGTACGAGATCAATAACTATACCCACCGCCGTCTGCTGGAGCTGGTTCCGGATATCCTGACGAGCCTCGGCATCCTGGGCACCTTCGTCGGCCTTGTGTGGGGCCTTCGCGGGTTCGATCCCGTCAGCTACGAGGCAATGACGGGTTCGATCTCCTCCCTGATCGACGGCATCAAGGTGGCGTTCGTCACATCCATCTACGGCCTGAGCCTTTCCATGGCCTTCTCCTTCTGGCTGCGCGGCAGCAGCGGAGCGGTCTCGGAAAGCCTCGACAATTTCCAGGACAAGTATTATCTCTGCGCGGTACCTCCGACAGATACGTCCGCGCTCAACAATATCCTCATCAACCAGAGAGAACAGACCGAGGCCATCCGCGGGATGTCCGCCTCCGTCTCGGAGGAGATCGGCGGACAGCTTGACCGCTGCATGGAGGAGCAGATCGGTCCGGCCCTGGGCGCCATGGAGAATTCGATGGCGAACTTTACCGAGGTCGTCACCTACAACCAGGAGCAGATGATGGATCGCATCGCCGATTCCGTCATGAAGAGCATGAAGTCCGAGTTCGCCGGAGAGATGGCGGAGCTTCGCGTGGTGCTGAAGGAAACGACCAGGACCCAGAAAGAGTACGTCCGCTTCATGTCCGATGCGCAGGCGCAGTTCAGGACGGAATTCCAGGAGTGCGAGCAGTCGATGACAAAGGCCATGGATGCCGCCGCCCGCGCCCAGGCGGAGAACACGGAAGCGGTCGGCGCCGCCCAGCGGGATGTGATGGACAACATGCGCGTCCAGCAGGAGCACCTGAGGGAATTCGTCGACTACATGAGCCAGATCATGGATCGGATGAACCGCATCAACGACGCTTCCCAGGCAACGCTCGAGGCTGCGACCGCCCGTATCGGCGAGGTCTCCTTCCGCGCGCAGAGCGAGGCGATGGATGAGATGAACCAGAACATCGAGCATCTGATCGCGGTCATGGAGAGACAGCAGCGCCAGCAGTCGAAGAAAAAGGGTATCCTGCCCTTCTGATGATCTGGAGGAGGTTGGATGAGAAGAAGTAACAGAAAAAAGGGAGGCGGCACGGACCGGCAGAACGTATGGCGTTCCTATTCCGATATGATGTCCGGCCTTCTGCTCCTTTTCGTGCTGATCATGGCCGTGTGCCTGATGCAGGCACAGAAAAACTATGACGAAAAGCTGAAGGAACAGGCCAAACAGATCCAGACCCAGAGCGCGCTGGACGCCAGCCAGTCCCAGGTGAGCGAGCAGGCGGATCAGCTTGCCCTGCAGAAGGAGAAGCTGGACGACCAGGCCCAGGAGCTCTCGGACCTTCAGACCCGGCTGAACGACCAGGCTTCGCAGCTCACGCAGCAGGAGTCCGAGCTGGAGGACGCCCAGTCGGCGCTGGCCCAGCGGGAAGCGGATCTGGAGACTTCGCAGGCCCAGATCGACTCCCAGGCGGCGCAGCTGGCGGAGCGCGACAAAGCGCTGGCGGCCTCGCAGGCCCTGCTCGACGAGCAGACGACCCTGATGGCCGAGCAGCAGGAGAAGATCGATAAGATCATCGGCGTGAAGGCCGACCTGATCGCTGCCCTCAACGATGAGTTCCAGAAGAACCAGATCCAGGTGCAGATCGACTCCGAGACGGGCGCGATCGTGCTGGAATCCAACGTACTGTTCGATTTTAATGAGAGTGTGCTGCTCGAAGAAGGAACACAGATCCTTTCACAGGTCCTGCCGGTCTACTGCGACGTTCTTTTGAGCGACGAGTACATCGACTATGTTGCGGAGATCATCATCGACGGCTACACGGATACGCAGGGCGATTACATTTCGAACCTGGAGCTCTCCCAGAACCGCGCCTTCGCGGTGGCGGAATACCTGGTGAGCATCAGCTCCATGAACATGAGTCCGGAGTCGGTCTCGACCCTGCTCGAAAAGCTGACGGCGAACGGACGCTCTATGAGCAATCCCGTCCTGGACGCGAACGGAAACGTCGATATGGACGCCTCCAGGCGTGTGGAAGTCAAATTCCGGCTGAAGGATGAGGAAATGATCGCGCAGCTGCAGGAGATGATCGAGGAGAGCGGCATTTAAGGTGCCGGGAGAAGGATATGAGCCGGAAGTCACGGAAAGAAAGAAAAAGAGAAAAGCAGGAAGCCTACAGGCTTTCCGCCTTCGTGCGCACACAGCGCCGGCGGGTGGGGCATATGCGCTCCTTCCTGCATATGACGGACCGCCTGCTGCGGATCCTGTTGCGTTACGACAGAAGAAGATCCTGAAAGAGAGCCTGCCGGCCGGTGCCGGCAGGCCTTTCATTCAGTCTGAAAATAAAAAGGAGAGGGAGATGCAGACTGTTCTGACTGTGGAAATGATGAGAGAGAGCGACGCGCGTACGATCGCGGCGGGGACTCCGGGACGGGAGCTGATGCTCCGGGCCGGAAGGGGAGTCTGCGGCGCCGTCCTTGAGAGGGGCGGTTTTAAGCCGCCGGTGGGGATCGTGTGCGGCAGCGGCAATAACGCCGGCGACGGCTACGTGATCGCCCTTCTGCTTAAGGAGGCGGGAACAGAGTGCGCCCTCATCCTGTCCGGGGAAAAATTCTCGGAGGACGGCCGCTATTACTATGAAAAGTGTCTGGAGGCGCAGATCCCGGTCATCCCGGCCGGGGAGCCCATCGCCCCCGGCACATACGGCACGCTGGTCGACTGCCTGCTCGGGACCGGTTTTTCCGGGGAGCCGAGAGGCGCCGTGCGCGAAAGGATCGAGGAGATCAACGCCGCGGGCAGAGCCGGAAGCAGGGTGATCTCCGTGGATATCAACAGCGGCCTGAATGGGAACACGGGTCTTTCGCAGCTGTGCGTGCTCTCAGACCTCACGGTCAGCATCGGCAGCTTCCAGCCCGGACATTTCCTGCATATGGCCATGGACTGCATGAAAGAGAAGTGCTGCGTGGATATCGGGATCGAACCCGCCTCCGCGGATCTTGCCCTGATCGGGGAGGAGGACGTGTGCCGTCTTTTTCCCGTCCGCGCGCACGACAGCAATAAAGGAGCGTTCGGCTACACGGCGCTGATCGGCGGCTCTCTGCGCTACAGCGGCGCGGTGCGCCTGGCTTCCATGGCGGGGGCGGCGGTGCGGAGCGGCGCCGGCGTTGTAAAGCTGGCAGTCCCGCGGTGCATCTGCGGGCCCATCCTGCCGCAGGTCCTTGAGAGCACGCTCTTTCCGCTGGACGAGAGGCCGGACGGCTTTTTCGCATTTCATAAGGACCAGTTTGAGGAACTTCTGCGCGGCGTAAGATCGGCGGCGTTCGGAATGGGAATAGGGAACACGGAGGAGACGGGGAAGGCACTGCGGTACCTGCTCTCCGAATATCAGGGCGTGCTGATCATAGACGCGGACGGCCTCAATTCCCTCGCGGAGATCATGCAGGAGAGCGGCCGCGGCGCGGCCATGCTGAAAGATGCCTCCTGCAGGCTCATCCTCACGCCGCACCTCAAAGAGTTTTCAAGGCTGACAGGCTGTTCGATCCCGGAGATCCGGGAGGATTCCACCTCGCTTGCGGCAAAATTTGCCGCCGAAAGCGGCGCCGTGGTACTGCTCAAGGGACCGGCGACGATCTGTACGGACGGGGAAAAGACCATCCTCTGCGACAGGGGCTGCCCAGGCATGGCCACCGGCGGCAGCGGGGACGTTCTCTCCGGGATCCTGGCGGCCGTCTCGGCGGCGGAGGCGGCGAGGAGCGCCGCTTCGCACAGGGAGCCGGATCTGGTCACTGCGGCGGCCTGCGCGGCATGGATCAACGGCGCGGCGGGCGAGCTGGCACAGAGCGAATCCTCAGACGTGAGCATGAGCGCGGCAGACACCGCCGTCTGTGTGAAAAAAGTAATGACAGACCTGCTGAGGGATCCGTCCCGCCGGGGTGTTCTTAAGTAGACATGCCGGACATGTAATAAAAAAGCCATCTGAAGAGCGTGATGATCGTATCGCATCCCTTCAGATGGCCTTTTTT
>CAJOLD010000051.1 GCA_905235435.1 uncultured Lachnospiraceae bacterium | reverse complement strand
CCGCAGGAACCTGGACGGCTACCGCATGTACTACAACCCCGAGATGCTGGAGGACCTGTTCGACGTAGAAAAAGCCTGGGATAAAAACAGGCCGACCCCCGTGCCGGAGATGTAAGGCTGCGGGGGGAAAGAGCCGCGGGCGAAGGGACCATTGGCTTCCCGTCGCGGCATTGGACCCGGCAAGTTAAAGAAGAATAGTCGCGACTTGCTTTAATCCCTACCGGAAGCCGGTTGCCGCGGGACCAGGAACCACTGGCCGGCAGCGGCATACGCACAAACAGAAGAACAGAAAGGAAACAGCATGACTCTACTGATCAAAAACGGCCGTATCCTCGACCCGGCCTCGGGCCGCGACGAGATCGGCGACCTGCTGGTCTCGGACGGCGTGATCGTGCCTGCCGGCACGGCCGTGAATACCTCGAAGATGCAGGTGTTTGACGCGTCCGGATGCTGGGTAATGCCCGGGCTGATCGATATGCACGTCCATCTGCGGGACCCGGGACAGATCTACAAGGAGGACGTGGCCAGCGGCGCGGCCGCCGCTGCCCGCGGAGGCTTTACGACCATCCTGGCAATGCCGAACACAAAACCCGTGATCGACTCGCCCGACCGGATCCGGTATGTCGTCAACAAGGCGGCCCAGACAGCTCCCGTGCATGTGCTGCAGATCGGCGCGGGGACGAAGGGGCAGAACGGAGAAGAACCGGCTGAGATCGCCGCCATGGTAAAGGCCGGAGCGCCGGCCATCAGCGAGGATGGCAGGTCCGTCATGAACGCGAAGCTCTGCCGCAGGGTGTTTATGCTGTGCGCGGAGGCGGGCGTTCCCTTCCTGGATCACTGTGAGGACGCGGACCTTGTGGACGGCGGCGTGATGAACGCGGGAGAGCGCGCGGACGCGCTCGGCCTTCGGGGCATCACGAACAGCACGGAGGACGTGATCATCGCCCGGGACATCGTGCTTGCGAGGGAGACCGGCGCAAGGCTCCACCTCTGCCACTGCTCGACAGCGGAGAGCGCTGTGCTGGTGAGGGCCGCGAAGAGGAACGGCCTGCCCATCAGCGCGGAGGTCTGCCCGCACCATTTCACCCTCACGGAGGATGAGATCGACGGGACCGATACAAACTACAAGATGAACCCGCCGCTCCGCACGGCTGCGGACAGGGAGGCTCTGCTTCAGGGCATTGCGGACGGCACCTTTGAGGTGATCTCCACCGATCACGCGCCGCACAGCGCCGAGGAGAAGCGGCGTCCGTTCGCGCAGGCGCCCTTCGGGATCGTGGGCCTGGAGACCGCGGTGCCGCTCGTTATCACGGAGCTTGTGGAGAAGGGGGTCATCACACCCCTCGGGATGGCGAAGGTCATGAGCGCGAACCCGGCGCGGATCTGCTCTCTGCAGGGCGGAACACTCGCGGAGGGAAGCCCCGCGGACATCACCGTGATCGATCCCGCCCGGGAGTACACCATCGATAAGAACAGTTTTGCTTCCAGAGGACGCAACACGCCTTTCCACGGGCGGACCGTGCGCGGAGCGGTGCGCATGACCGTCTGCGGAGGAAAGATCGCATACAGGGAGGACATATGATAGACAGACTGATCGAAAGAATACAGGAAACGGGAGCCCCAATCGTGGTGGGCCTTGACCCGATGCTCCGCTTTATCCCGGAGAAGATCCTCGGGAGAGCCTTTGACAAGTACGGCGAGACGCCGGCGGGTGCGGCCGAGGCCGTGTGGCAGTTCAACAGGGCGATCGTGGATGAGATCGCCGGTCTTGTTCCCGCGGTGAAGCCCCAGATCGCGATGTACGAGCAGTTCGGGACCGCGGGCGTGGAAGCCTTCGCGAAGACCGTCGAGTACTGCAGGCAGCAGGGGCTGCTGGTGATCGGGGATGTCAAGCGCGGCGATATCGGCTCCACCTCCGCCGCCTACGCGGCGGCGCATCTCGGAAGAGTGCAGATCGGCAGCCGCCTCTGCAGCGCTTTCAATGAGGATTTCGCGACCGTCAACCCGTATCTCGGGACGGACGGGATCGAGCCCTTCCTGCAGGTGTGCAGGGAGGAGGACAAGGGCATCTTCGTGCTGGTAAAGACTTCCAACCCCTCCAGCGGGGAGTTTCAGGACCGCCTCGTGGACGGCAGGCCGCTCTATGAGATCGTCGGCGAGAAGGTGGCCGAGTGGGGCGCCTCCTGCATGGGAGAGACCTACAGCCGCGTCGGCGCCGTCGTGGGAGCCACCTACCCGGAGATGGGCGCGGTGCTGCGCGCCATCATGCCGAAGGCCTACATTCTTGTCCCGGGCTACGGTGCCCAGGGCGGAAAAGGAAAGGACCTTGCCCCGTTCTTTAACGAGGACGGCCTCGGCGCCATCGTCAATTCCTCCCGCGGCATCATCGCCGCCTGGCAGCAGGCGGACTACGCTTCCTACGGGGAGGACGGGTTCGCGAAGGCCTCCCGCGCGGCGGTCATCGCAATGCGCGAGGACATCAGGCAGGGTCTGGAGAGCAGATAAGCCGCTGCGGCAGGCGCCGCCGGCAAAAAGAGACCACGGAGGGACCGATGACAGATAAATGGATGGAAACCGCGCAGGTCGAAAGCTGCAGGGAGATCGCTCCCGGCATCTTTGACCTTGTGCTTCGCACGGAAAATATTGCCGAAGCGGCAAAGCCCGGGCAGTTTGTCTCCGTATACAGCGGCGACAGCGCGCGGCTGCTGCCGCGGCCGATCAGCGTCTGCGGGACGGACGGGAAGCTGCTCCGCCTCGTCTTTCGGACGGTGGGAAAGGGAACGGCAGAGTTTTCGCGCAAAAGACCGGGCGAGAGCCTGCAGGTGCTGGGACCGCTCGGCAGCGGTTATCCCCTTGAAGCCGCGGACGGAAAGCAGATCGTCCTGACCGGCGGGGGAATAGGCATCCCGCCGCTTCTCTATGCGGCGCGCAGGCTGCGCGAGCGGAAGGACGCGGGGGACGGCCCCCTGGAGATCCGCGCCGTGCTCGGATACCGGGACGGGAACGCCTTCCTGGCGGATGAATTTGCAAAGTACGCGAAGGTCAGCATCGCCTCCGAGGACGGCAGCCTCGGGACGAAGGGGAACGTCATAAACGCCATGGAGGCGGAGGGGATCTCCCCGGATGTCTTCTTTGCGTGCGGACCGGCCCCGATGCTCCGCGCGCTGAAGGAAAAGGCCGCCGCGGAGGAGAAGGAATGCTGGCTCTCCCTGGAAGAAAGGATGGCCTGCGGCGTGGGCGCCTGTCTTTCCTGTGTCTGCAAAACGACCGCCGAAGACGCGCACTCAAAGGTGAACAACACGCGCGTATGCCGGGAGGGCCCGGTGTTCGCGGCGGAAGATGTGATCATATAGGGGGGCGCGCATGGATATCAATATGAAAGTGAACATCGCGGGCGTAGAGCTTAAAAACCCCGTGATGACAGCATCCGGGACCTTCGGATCCGGGATGGAATACAGTGAACTGACCGATTTAAACGCCCTCGGCGCGGTGGTGACCAAGGGAGTCGCTGCGGTGCCCTGGACCGGCAACCCCGTGCCGCGCACGGCGGAGACGCCCTCCGGGATGCTCAACGCGATCGGCCTTCAGAACCCGGGCATCGACACCTTCCTCGAGAGGGACCTTCCGTTCCTTCGGCAGTTCGATACGAAGATCATCGTCAATGTATGCGGCCACAGCGTGAAGGAATACTGCGAGGTGTGCGAACGCCTGGCGGACTCTGACGCGGACCTGCTGGAGATCAACATCTCCTGCCCGAACGTGCAGCAGGGCGGGATCGCCTTCGGCCAGCAGCCGAAGGAGGCGGAGAAGATCACGCGGGAGGTAAAGCGCGTCGCGCGCCAGCCCGTGATCATGAAGCTCAGCCCGAACGTGACGGATATCACGGAGATCGCAAGGGCCTGCGAGGCAGGCGGCGCGGATGCGCTCTCGCTGATCAACACGATCACGGGGATGAAGATCGACGTCGGACGCCGCACCTTTGCGCTGGCGAACAGGACCGGCGGCCTTTCCGGCCCCGCCATCCATCCGGTCGCGGTGCGCATGGTCTGGCAGACCGCGCAGGCAGTCTCCCTGCCGCTGATCGGCATGGGCGGCACGGCCTCATGGGAGGACGCGGCGGAGCTCATCCTTGCCGGTGCGACCGGCGTGGCGGTGGGAACGGCCACATTCAGGGATCCGCAGTGCGGACAGAAGATCGCGGAGGGCCTTGAGCAGTATCTGAGAGATCAGGGGATCGGGGATATCCGGGACCTGATCGGCGCTGTAAGGTAAGAAGCTGTACTGAGTTGAAAGGAGCCTTTAATGGAACAGTATAAAGAGGAATTTATTGAGTTCATGGTGGAATCGCAGGTGCTCCGTTTCGGAGATTTTGTGACCAAGAGCGGGAGGAAGACGCCCTTCTTTGTCAATACGGGCTTCTACCGCACGGGCAGCCAGCTGCGGCGCCTCGGAGGCTTTTACGCCGAGACGGTCCGCCGGGCCTTCGGAACGGACTTTGACGTCCTGTTCGGACCGGCCTACAAGGGCATTCCGCTGAGCGTCGCCGCATCGATGGCGCTGAGCGAGAAGTTCGGGCAGGAGGTGCGCTACTGCTCGAACCGCAAGGAGGTCAAGGATCACGGCGACAAGGGGATCCTGCTGGGCGGACCCGTCGGGGACGGGGACCGCGTCGTCCTCATCGAGGATGTGACAACGGCGGGGACATCCATCCGGGAAACGCTCCCCATCCTGCAGGCGCAGGGAGATGTGGAGGTCCTGGGCCTGGTCGTCTCCGTGGACCGCATGGAGCGCGGGACGGGGACGAAGAGCGCCCTTAAGGAGATCGAGGAGACGTACGGGATCCGGACCGCTTCGATCGTGAACATGAAGGAGGTCACGGAGTACCTCTATGGCCGCGAGGTGGGCGGCAGGGTCGTCATCGACGACGCGATAAGGAGCGCCATCGATGCCTACTATGAGGAATACGGCGTAAAGGACTGATCAAGGAGGAAGTAAAATGGGCGAAAAAGAGAAACTTTACCTGACGGTGAGAAATACCGGCATTCTGAACATGGTGATCGGCATCACGACGCTCTCCGCGGGCATCGCTGCCGGCGTTCTCCTGCTTGTCAGCGGCATCAAGCTGCTTCGCAGAAAGAAGAGTATCACATTCTGATGTCCAGGACTGCCGCAAAAAGAATAAGGGCCGCCGCATGGGTCCTGTTCGGGATCTATGTGGCGCTGATGGTCTATCTCCTGTTTTTCGGAGACCGGTACGGACACGGACCGGGGGAGGATATCATGCGGTACAATCTTGTGCCGCTGCGGGAGATCAGGCGTTTCCTGTCCTACAGGGACCAGCTGGGAACAAGGGCGGTCGTGATGAACCTCGCGGGCAACGTGCTGCTGTTCGTCCCCTTCGGGGCCATCCTTCCGGTCCTCTCGAGGAGCCTGCGCTCGCCGCTTCGCATCGCGGGGGCCGGCCTGCTGCTGAGTGTCTCGGTGGAGGTGCTGCAGCTTCTCACAAGGCTCGGAAGCTTCGACGTGGACGATCTGATCCTGAATACCCTGGGAGCGCTTCTGGGGTATGGCATTTTCGCGGTCTGCGACAGGTTTAGGAGGAAATATATTGGATAAGAGGATCAGCAGCCCGGTCTACTCGTACCGGGAGACAAATCACTCCGGAGGCGGGATCGCCGCAACGGTCATGGGCGGCGTATCGCTCCTGCTCTTTGTGATCCTGACGGTGGTGAGCGCCGCGGGCGGCGGGGAAGGCAGCCGGCTGATGGGCGCTGTCGGATTTACCGCCTTTGTGATCGCCTTCTACGGGATGGTCACCGGGCTTGGCAGCTTCCGTGACCAGTGCCGCTCCTATATTTTCTGCAAGGTCGGGACGCTTCTCTGCGGCTTTATGGTCGCGGTGTGGTTCCTGGTCTTCTGCGTGGGACTGGCGCTTTGACGCGGGAGGACGGGATGGAGCCGAGAGAAGGATACCCGGAGGAGACGGGAGAAGACATTCTCGCGGAGAGGAGAGCGCTCGCCGCGGGAAGGCTTGAAGAGATGCTGCAGGAACAGTCTGTTCCTGCTCCTTTTGATTCTTACTTCAGGGACGAAGCGGCCTGTCTGCTGCGGGTCCTCGCGGCGCCCGGAAGCGCCGGGACGTGCGCGGATGACCTTGGCGCCCAGCTTCTGCCCGGAAACTATGAGACCTCATGGACGAACCCGGCGTATGCCTGCAGCCGTCTGGGGAAAGAACACGGGAGAGTGCTCTGCTTTCTCGCCGCTTCCCTTGCCGCGCTGCCGGCGTGGCGGATCGGGAGCTTCGGGGGCAGCGGGATGGAAGAGGCGGTGACGGTGCACTGCGAGCTCTTTATCGAGATCCGCGGCGAGTACGCGCAGGAGGAGCTCCCGCAGCCGGAGCAGGTGCGGCAGACGATCTACTGGTTCGTCAGCGACTATCAGGACCTGTTCGCCGCGGCCCGCGTGCGGCAGATGCTGGAGCCGGATCCGGCGGCGGAGGCGGCGCTGTATGAGGCGGCGGCTGACCCCGCGGGGCTTTGGCGTTTCGGCGAAGTTGCGGGGCGGGAGCAGAAGGAGATCGCGGCCGCGCTTGCCGAAAAGAGCGAAGAAGAGATCGCGGAGGCTGCCCGGCGGGCCGCGGACGCCTTCCTTCAGAAGATAAAGCGGAACGGGGAGATCCCGGAGGAAAAGACGGCAGCGGGGATCGATTTTCCCGTCGGTGCCTGCAGGCTCGCGGCCGGCGCCGCAAGGGAGCTTTCGTTGGCGGGCCTTAAGCCCGTGATCTGCCGGCAGCCCCATCACAGCTCGAATATCGGCGGGCCGGTGCGGACCGGCTTTTACGGCGGGGATCCGAACCCGCAGTTTACGGCGGACCACGCGCAGGATGATGCCCTGTACCTGGACGCCCGCTATGTGCGCCGCAGGGAGGAGGTCCTCGAGACGGCGTACAGGGAGTGCGCATATCTTGCGGACGGCTATGCCGGGACCCTTTCCCTGGAGATCCCGGGGAGCGGAAGCCCCGCTGCGGTCCCGTGCCCGGAGGCCATCCGGCCGGGCCTTCGCGCCGCGAAGCCAAAGGAGCGGCTCCGGGAGGCCGAGGAGCGCCTCGCTGCCGAATATGTGCCCGGGCCCCTCGTCCGATGGGCTTATAAACTTGACTGAAGCGGGTAAAATGGTATATGGTAAGAAAGATATGAAAAAAACAGGGAGGACTGGATTATGCCGTTAGTGGGAATCTTAATGGGCAGTGATTCGGATATGGCCGTGATGGGAAAGGCGGCGGATATCCTGGAGAAATTCGGAGTCAGCTATGAGATGAGGATCATCTCGGCGCACCGCGAGCCGGATCTCTTTTTTGAGTACGCGAAGAGCGCGAAGGAGAGAGGGATCAAGGTCATCATCGCCGGGGCCGGCATGGCCGCGCATCTGCCCGGCATGTGCGCAGCGCTGTTCCCGCTTCCCGTGATCGGCGTGCCGATGCACACCTCTTCGCTGGGCGGCAGGGATTCTCTTTACTCTATCCTGCAGATGCCCACGGGGATCCCGGTAGCGACGGTAGCCATCGGAGGGGCCGCGAACGCGGCGCTGCTGGCGGTGAAGATCCTTGCGGTCTCCGACGACGCCCTCCTTGAAAAACTGGAAGACTACGCGAAGGAGCTGGAGGAGCAGGTGAAGGCGAAGGACGCGCGCCTGCAGGAGAAGGGCCATCGCGGATACGCACAGGACGAGTGAGCATAGAGGCAGGGAGGATATTGCATGGATTACAAGAGTGCCGGTGTCGACATTGAAGCGGGATACCGCTCTGTGGAGCTGATGAAAGAGCACATCAAGAAGACGATGAGACCCGAGGTCCTCACGGACATCGGCGGTTTCTCCGGCGCCTTCTCCATGAGCCGCTTTAAGGACATGGAGGAGCCCGTGCTGGTCTCCGGCACCGACGGCGTCGGGACCAAGCTGAAGCTCGCGTTCCTGCTTGACCGCCACAATACGGTCGGCATCGACTGCGTGGCGATGTGCGTAAACGATATCGCCTGCGCGGGCGGCGAGCCTCTGTTCTTCCTCGACTATATCGCGTGCGGAAAGAACAGCCCTGAGAAGATCGCGCAGATCGTCAGCGGCGTTGCGGACGGGTGCGCCCAGGCAGGGGCTGCGCTTGTCGGCGGCGAGACTGCCGAGATGCCGGGCTTCTACCCAGAGGACGAGTACGATCTCGCCGGTTTCGCGGTGGGCATCGCGGATAAAAAGGACATGATCACCGGCAGCGGGATCCGCCCCGGCGACGTGCTTCTGGGCATCGCCTCCTCGGGCGTGCACAGCAACGGCTTCTCCCTTGTCCGGAAGGTGTTCCCGATGGAGAAGGCTGCGCTTGATAAAGAATATGACTGTCTCGGAATGACGCTCGGCGAGAAGCTTCTTACGCCGACGAAGATCTACGTGAAGGCGCTGCGCGCCGTGAAGGACGCGGGCGTGAAGATCCTCGGCTGCAGCCACATCACCGGCGGCGGCTTCTACGAGAATATCCCGCGGATGCTTCCGGAGGGCGTGCGTGCCGTTATCCGCAAAGACAGCTACGAGGTCCCGGCCATCTTTAAGATGCTGCAGGCGGAGGGACAGATCGAAGAGCAGATCATGTACAACACCTTTAACATGGGCATCGGCATGGTGCTTGCCGTGCGCCCGGAGGATGCCGATGCGGCTGCCGCGGCGCTTGCCGGGGCGGGCGAGGAAGTCTATGTGATCGGCGAGACCGCCGCAGGCGAAAAAGGAGCAGATCTATGCTGAACACAGCCGTACTGGTCTCCGGCGGGGGGACGAACCTTCAGGCGATCCTGGACCGCTGCGTAGAAGGGACCCTTCCGGAAGTAAATATCTGCGCCGTTATCAGCAACAACCCCGGGGCCTACGCGCTGGAAAGGGCCCGGAAAGCAGGCGTGGACGCGCTCTGCATCTCCCCGAAGGCATATCCCTCCAGGGAGGATTTCTATGATGCCCTCATACAGGCGCTTGAGGAGCGGCATACGGATCTGATCGTTCTTGCCGGATGCCTGGTGGTGCTGCCCGGAAAACTCGTGCGCGCCTACAGGAACCGGATCATCAATATCCATCCCTCGCTCATCCCCTCCTTCTGCGGGACCGGCTGCTACGGCCTGAAGGTCCACGAGGAGGCTTTAAAGCGCGGCGTCCGCGTGACCGGCGCCACGGTCCATTTTGTGGATGAAGGCACGGATACGGGCCCGATCATCCTCCAGAAGGCCGTGGAGGTCAGGGAGGACGATACGCCCGAGACGCTGCAGCGCCGGGTGATGGAGCAGGCTGAATGGAAGATCCTGCCGGAGGCTCTCTCCCTGATCTCGCAGGGACGTGTGTCCGTGGACGGGCAGGGACATGTGCACATCGCAGGAGAAGCCTGAGAAAGGACAGAAGGATATGAAGATACTGATCGTCGGGAGCGGCGGAAGAGAGCATGCGCTGGCATGGAAGATCGCGCAGAGCCCCCGCTGTGAGAAGATATGGTGCGCGCCGGGAAATGCCGGGATCGGACAGATCGCGGAGTGCGTGGACATTAAAGCGATGGAATTTGACAGGCTCGCGGATTTCGCGCAGGAAAAGGGCGTCGATCTGACCGTGATCGGCATGGACGATCCGCTTGTGGGCGGCATCGTCGACGTGTTTGAGGCCCGCGGACTGAAGGTGTTCGGACCGCGCAAATGCGCCGCCATCCTGGAGGGTTCCAAAGCCTTCTCCAAGGACCTGATGAAAAAGTACAATATACCGACCGCCGGCTACGAGACCTTTGACGATCCGGCGGAGGCGCTCCGCTATCTGGAGACGGAGGCGAACTTCCCCATCGTCCTCAAGGCGGACGGGCTGGCGCTCGGAAAGGGCGTGCTGATCTGCGCCGACCTTGATGAGGCCCGCGATGGCGTCCGCGCGATCATGGAAGATAAGCAGTTCGGCGACGCCGGGAACCAGATGGTCATCGAGGAATTCATGACAGGCCGCGAGGTATCGGTCCTCTCCTTCACGGACGGAAAGACGATCCTTCCCATGACATCGGCGCAGGATCACAAACGCGCCGGCGACGGGGACACCGGTCTCAACACCGGCGGCATGGGGACCTTCTCTCCGAGCCCGTTCTACACCGACGAGATCGCCGCTTACTGTCAGGAGAAGATCTTCCAGCCCACCGTGGACGCAATGGCCGCGGAGGGACGGACCTTCAAGGGCATCATCTTCTTCGGACTCATGCTGACGGAGCAGGGGCCGAAGGTGCTTGAGTACAACGCCCGCTTCGGAGATCCGGAGGCGCAGGTCGTCCTGCCGAGGATGCGCAACGACCTGATCAACGTGATGGAAGCCTGCGTGGAAGGAACCCTGGACAAGGTGGACCTTCAGTTTGAAGATAACGCCGCGGTGTGCGTGGTCGTCGCCTCCGGCGGATACCCCGTAAGCTACGGCAAGGGATATGAGATAAAGGGACTGGAGACCGTGGACGGCCGGGATGACTGCTTTGTCTTCCACGCCGGGACCGCAAGCAGGGACGGCGCCTTCGTCACGAACGGCGGACGCGTCCTGGGCGTGACGGCGACCGGGTCCGACCTGAAGCAGGCCAGGGCGAAAGCCTATGAGGCGGTGGAAAAGATCACCTTTGAGAAGGCCTTCTTCCGCCATGATATCGGAAAAGCGATCGATGAGGCGCCGGAGAGCGCACGCTGATCTCTGACGAAGCAATCAGGTGTTTTCAGACACAAAAAGGAGCAGCCGAAATGAAAAAGACGATGAAACAGATCCGTGTCTTTCTCGCCGCCCTGTTCATATTTGCCGCACTGCCGGCAGTATGCGCGCAGGCGACGGAGGACGACAATTCACTGAGCAGCCTCGGCATTCTGACGGAGGGTGCGACCGTCACACCGGAATTCGGATACGGAACGACGGTCTATGAGGTCACGGTGCCCACCGGGACCAAGGCCCTTGAGCTCGATCCGCTGCCGACCAGCTCCAGCGCGACGATCTCGGATATCAGCGGAAATGAGATCGGTGAGGACGGGACCGCGACGATCTATATCACGGTCCGCGCCGGAAACGGGGATGAATTCCCGTACCAGCTGAACGTTGTCAGCGAGGGACCGGCCATCGCCCCCGAGACGGAGACCGAGCCGCCGACAGAACCGGAGACGGAGACAGAGACCGAGACGGAGACCGAGGATTCCCAGTTCGTCCGTGTGTACCGCGATACCGTGAGCAACGCGCAGAATACGATCACGACGCTGAAGGAAGAGATCATCCAGTATAAGGACCGCATCAATCTGCTTACGAAGATCATCTACGGCCTGATCGCCCTCTGCGTCGTCCTCCTGTTCATCGTGATCAATCTGCTCCTGAAGAGAAGAGAACTCAAGGAGGAGCTGAAGGACTACCGGAGTTACGGTTACTCTGACAGCAAGAGCGCCCAGAAGGCGCGCCGCAAAGCGGAGAAGAAGCAGCAGAAGGGCGGGAACGCGCCGGCGCAGGGAGTGCCCTACGGCGGTCAGCAGCAGTACGGCGCCCCTCAGGGACAGGCTTCCCCGCAGGTGCCGCCGACGCTGAGGAATGATCCTTACGGCGCAAGGCCGGCCGGCCCGGGACCGGAGATCCCTCCGCAGCCCGCGCAGCAGCGTCCGCAGCAGCAGATGCCCAGATATGACCAGCAGGCCAGGCAGACGCCCCAGGCGCAGGAGCCCCAGGGCGTGATCCGGGCGACCATGACCGGATCCGGCAGGGCGGATGAACGCGCTCCGGAAACACCGGCACCGCAGCCGCAGGCACCGGCCCAGCAGCCTCAGCCTCAGCCGCAGGCCGAGCAGCCGCAGTCGCAGCCGCAGGCCGGGCAGCCGCAGGAGCAGGCTCCCGCGCAGAAAAC
>CAJOLD010000050.1 GCA_905235435.1 uncultured Lachnospiraceae bacterium | reverse complement strand
GAGCTATGACCAGATCGACGGTGTGTTCGCTCACAACGATGATATGGCTCTCGGCGCAATCGAAGCTATCAAAGAAGCTGGCCTTAAGCCCGGCGAAGATATCAAGATCGTTGGCTGCGACGGCGTCATGGGCGCTTTCGAAGCTATGGTAGCAGGCGAGATGAACGGTACTGTTGAGTGCAATCCGTGCCTGGCTGGCCAGATCGTTGACACCGCTAAGAAGCTCGTTGCCGGCGAAGAAGTTGAGAAATGGGTTAAGTCCATCGATGGTGTGTTCTCTGCTGAGACCGCTGAAGAAGATATCAAGACCCGTTCCTATTAATTCCTGAACGGAATGGAACAAATTCCTGAAAGAGATTTCTGATTAGCTAATTAAACAGAAAGATCACCGGACCCCGGGCTACCGTATAAGCGGTTCGCCCGGGGTATTTAATGAAACGTAAGGAGGAATACCCCTTGTCAGAGAATCAATTGCTTGAGATGACCCACATCTCAAAAGAATTCCCGGGCGTCAAGGCCCTGCAGGATGTGCAGTTCGGTCTGCGCGCAGGCGAGATCCATGCGCTCCTGGGCGAAAACGGCGCCGGCAAGTCAACACTGATCAAGGTGCTGACCGGTGTTGAATCTCTGGACAGCGGCACCGTGCTGCTGGACGGAGAGCAGATCCATGTGCACTCCCCGCATGAGGCGCAGCAGGTGGGCATCAGCACCGTGTACCAGGAAGTCAATCTCTGCCCGGATCTGACGGTGGCAGAGAATATCTACATCGGCCGTGAGCCCATGAAGGGCAAACGGATCGACTGGAAGGCCGTTAACAAAAACGCGAAAGAACTGATCAAGGACTTTGATCTGGACATAGATGTAGAGGCGAAGCTGGACAGATATCCGGTTGCGGTCCAGCAGATGGTGGCGATCGCCCGCGCGGTGGATATCAACGCGAAGATCCTCATCCTCGACGAGCCGACGTCCAGCCTTTCCACCGCGGAGGTAGAAAAACTCTTCCGCATCATGCGCATCCTGAAAGACCGCGGAATGGGCATCATCTTTGTCACACACTTCCTTGACCAGGTCTACGAGGTCTCCGACAGGATCACGGTCCTTCGGAACGGCGAATATGTCGGGACCTATGAGACGGAAAACCTGCCCAAGGTGGAACTGATCGGCAAGATGATCGGCAAAGAGTATTCCGAACTCGATATTACGCCGCACGCTGTCAGTGATGAGGGCAGCCAGCCGGATCTTCTCAGAACAGAGTCTCTTACCGGCGCCAATATCCAGGGCGTTTCCGTCAACCTGAAGCACGGAGAAGTCTCCGGCCTTTCCGGCCTGCTCGGCTCCGGCCGAAGCGAGACCGCCCGCCTGATCTTCGGCGCGGACAAGCCGCTCTCCGGCAAGGTCTCCATGGACGGCAAAGAAGTAAAGATCAAGAATCCTCTGGACGCCATCCGCCTCGGTATCGCGTTCTGCCCGGAGGATCGTAAGAAAGAGGGCATCATCGGCGACCTCTCGATCAGAGACAACATCACCATTGCCCTTCAGGCGAAGCGCGGGATCACAAAGAAGATCAGCCGGAAAGAGGCGGATGGGATGAGATCACGGAGCGCCTGATCAAAGAGCTGAGCATCAAGACGCCCTCCGCCGATCAGAAGATCAAGAACCTGTCCGGCGGCAACCAGCAGAAGGTCATCGTGGCCAGATGGCTCGCGACCGATCCGGATCTGCTCATCCTCGACGAGCCGACAAGAGGTATCGATATCGGCGCGAAGGCCGAGATCCAGAAGATCGTCGTAGAGCTGGCCGACAAGGGCATGAGCTGCCTGTTCATCTCCTCCGAGATGGATGAGATGCAGCGTGTCTGCTCGCATATGTTCGTCCTGCGCGACAAGGAAGTCGTCGCGGAGCTCATGGACAACGAGATCAATGAAGCTACCATCATGCAGATCATCGCAGGAGAGGAGGGACGGGCATGAAAAAATTCAGACAAAGCTTGGAATTTAAGCCGATCCTTTTCTTCATTCTGATCCTGCTGTTCTGCGAGATCGTCTCAGGGGGAAGCTTCTTCAAACTCTCCGTCGTTGACGGACATCTGTACGGCCGTCTGATCGATATCATCAGAAACGGCAGTAAGTATATGATCCTTGCCATCGGTATGACGATGGTCCTTGCAACGGGCGGCACCGATATTTCCGTCGGTTCTGTCATGGCCATCTCCGGCGCGATCGCCTGCTCGATCGTTGACGAGAGGATCCTGACCGCCCTTCACGGCAATGTTGTGATCGCAGTCGTCCTGGCGCTCGGCGCCGGCGTCCTCTGCGGCATCTGGAACGGCTTCCTGGTAGCCAAGCTGAAGGTCCAGCCGATCGTCGCGACCATGATCCTGATGACGGCCGGGCGCGGAATTGCCCAGCTGGTCGCGGACGGCAAGATCGTTACGATCACCTCGGACGCTTATTACAAGATCAACGGCGGCTATTTCCTGGGCCTGCCGGTCCCGTTCTATATCGCGATGGGAATGCTCGCGATCGCCCTGATCATTACTAAAGGCACGGCCTTCGGCGTGGCGGTCGAGTCCATCGGTATCAACGCGAACTCCAGCCGCCTGGCCGGTATCAAGGTCGAGATGAACCTCTGGCTGATCTACATCTTCTGCGGCCTGATGGCATCTCTCGCAGGTATCCTCGAGAGCGCCGGCATCAAAGGCGCGGACTGCAACAACTGCGGTCTGATGATCGAGCTGGACGGCATCCTCGCTGTCGCGATCGGCGGCACCTCCCTTTCGGGCGGACGCTTTTCGATCATCGCCAGCGTGTTCGGTGCCCTGATCGTCCAGACGATCTCCACCATGATCTATTCCTTCGGCGTTACGCCGGAGCTGACCAAGGTGGTCAAGGCGCTCATCGTTATCGTCATCTGCCTGTTCCAGTCTCAGGAGTTCACAGGCAGACTGAGCCGTATTTTTAAAGGAAGAAAGAAGGAGGGGGCAGCGGTATGAATAAGAAACGCATAAGAATCAATAATGTCTCACTCCTGATCGCGATCGTTCTTTTTGTGGCCATGTTCATCTACGGATCTCTTGCCTTCAATAAGTTCGGATCCCTCGCGACCATCTTCAATCTGTTTAACGGAAGCGCGTATCTGATCGTTGTCGCGGTCGGCATGACGTTCGTGCTTCTGACCGGCGGCATCGATATTTCCGTAGCCTCCACCGTTGCCTTCACCAGCGTGCTCTCCGCCTATCTGCTGAGAGCGAACTGGCCCGCATTCGTGGTCATCCCGCTGATGCTCGTGATGGGCCTCGTGGTCGGCTACATGATCGGCTACTGCGTGCATGTATTCCAGATCCAGCCGTTCATCATCTCCCTGGCGTTCCAGTTCCTGCTTCGCGGCATGTGCGCGGTCGTCAGCAGAGAGTCCATCCCGATCACGAACGCGTTCTACAAGGCGGCGGCCCTGAACAGGATCAAGGTCACCATCGGCGGCTCCACCGCCGGCCTGTACTACTACGTATTCGTCGCGCTGGCCATCCTGATCGCAGCCTGGTTCGTGCTCCGCTTTACCCGCTTCGGCCGCTCGGTCTACGCGGTCGGCAGCAACGAGCTGAGCGCCCAGTACATGGGCCTCGACGTCAGGAAGGTCAAGATCAGCGTTTACGCCATCAACGGCGTCTGCGCGGCGATCGGCGGCATCATCTTCAGTATCAACACGCTGGCGGGCTACTCCCTCCAGAACATGGGCCTGGAGCTTGACGCCATCTCCTCCGCCGTTATCGGCGGCACGCTGCTTACCGGCGGCGTCGGCACTGTCATCGGCACTCTGTTCGGCGTGCTGATCCAGGGCCTCATCAAGACCATCGTTACCTACCAGAACCTCAACTCCTGGTGGACGAGAGTGACCATCGCGGCACTGCTCTGCTTCTTCATCGTGATCCAGAGGATCGTAGCGATCCGCGCGGAGCGCGAAAAAGCAAACCAGTCCGCATGATGAGCGGTCAAAAATAAACAGGGTAGACGCAGAGGGCTGCCGTGCCGGTAGGGCGCGGCAGCCTTTTTGTTCCGCGCGGCAGCGGCGCGGTTGACACCGGGGGATGGTTCTTGTTATAACAAGAATGATTTAAGTAGTACCGGCTGGTACTGATCGTGATATGGAGGGATTTTCTATGGGATCTAAAGATCCGGCTTCCGGCAGCGAAAAAAAGAAAAAGGAAAAGGTCAGAAGCAGGGACCTGAAGAAGAGAGGGCGCGCGGTCCTGAAGACGCATTACAGGATCCTGATCGTGGCCTGCCTGCTCGGTTCCCTCATGGGTACGATGTTCAGTGATTCGATCACCAACCTGAAGTCCCTGATCTCCACCGGGTCTCCCGTTCCGCCGCTTCTTGAGGAGGGGGAAGTGAAAGAAGAGCCGCTGCTGAGCACCGGCCTTCTGTCTTTGAACCAGAGCGCTTCGTATGTGGTCACCGCCTGTCTGGAGGACGGGCTTAACGCCGGATCGACGGTCTCCGGCGCCATCCGGGACTACCAGGTCGAGAACGCGGACAATCCGGCGTTTGGCAGGACGAGGGGCGTGATGGCTTCCCTCGTCAACTCGGTCTCCTCCGGCGCGCTGTGGGTCACCTGGATCTCGGCGGTGCGCAATATCGCGCACTCGGATCAGGCCGCGACGGTGATCGCCATTGTTTTCGCGATGCTCCTGGATCTGCTTCTGGTCATTTTCGTGCGGGAGGTCTACGCGGCAGCCATGGCCAGGACCGCGCTGGAGTGCCGCACCTACGGGCATGTGCCCTACACAAGGATCCTCTATGTGCAGAAGGTAAAGAGATGGTTCCGCACCACGCTGACCTTTGCGCTTACGGACATTCTTACCATCCTGTGGAGCCTGACCATCGTGGGCGGCTTTATCAAGTACTTTTCCTATTTTCTTGTGCCGTGGATCGTCGCGGAGAACCCGGACATCCGCCCGAGAGAGGCGATCACGCTCTCCCGCCGGATGATGAAGGGACACAAGTGGGATCTCTTTGTCAAGATGATGACCTTTGTCGGGTGGTACCTCCTCGACATGATCACCTTCGGCCTCTCCGGGATCTTCTATTCGAACGCCTATACCCTGAGCACCTATACGGAATACTATGCCTGGGTGCGCGGGCTGGCAAAGGCGCAGGGGATCGAGGGAACAGAGCTTTTGAACGACCATCTGCTGTACGAGAAGGCGCCGCAGGAGGCGCTCGATAAAGCCTATGCCAAAGAGAAGAAAGCGCTGGCCCTGCCGCCCGCTGAAATGCCGAAGCGCAATAAAGGCCTGACGATCCTTGCGGAGTGGTTCGGACTGATCATCCGCAGGAGCCCGGAGGAGCGGGCCTATGAGCAGGCGCTCGAGGCGGAGAACCAAAAAAGAGAGGCGGGGGTCATCCTCGCGGGAGACGCCTATCCCGACAGGCTCTCGGCATTTGGCAATGATCAGAGATCCCTTAAATTTGAGGGATTTAACTACAACAGGGCTTATACCGTGGTCATCATGTGCTTCCTCTTCCTGCTCTTCTCCTTTGTGGGATGGATCTGGGAGGGATCGCTCCACGCGATCGAGGAAGGAAACTTCGTCAACCGCGGCGTGCTGCACGGACCGTGGATCCCCATCTACGGCACAGGCTGCGTGCTGGTGCTGCTGCTTCTCAAAAAGCTCCGCAGAATGCCGATCGCCCATTTCTTTGCGACGGTCCTGCTCTGCGGTACGGTAGAATACCTGACCGGCCTCGTCCTCGAGCTGACCCATGACGGTCAGAGATGGTGGGATTACTCCGGATACTTTATGAACATCCAGGGCAGGGTGTGCCTGGAGGGCCTGCTGGTATTCGGCATCGTCGGCAGCCTCGTCGTCTACGTCCTCGCGCCGATCGTCGACAGTATCGTCGCCAGGATCCCTGCCGGGGCCTTCGTGCCCGTCGTCCTCGTGCTGATGGGCATCTACCTGGTGGACGATGTCTACTCCGCCTCCCATCCGAACATGGGCGCCGGGATCACGGACATCAGCCGCGCCATGCCGGCTCCCGGGATCTTCGGAACGGAAACGCCCCCGCCCGGGCAGCGCGCGTAAAGAGAAATTAAAAGAGCGGACGAAAGCTTTCGTCCGCTCTGATTATTTATCTTGATGTAAAGTCCGGGCAAACTCAATCGAAGGTCATGTACTGGCGCAGATGAAGCAGCGCCTTGTTGTGCAGCAGCTTGCAGTTGCTGTAGGACATCTTCATCTGGACGGCGATCTCCTTAAGCTGCGCGCCGCCGTGATAATGCAGGATAATGAGATCCCGCTCGCGCTCGGGAAGCTTTTCGAGGGCATTCGCGAGCTCGTCCAGGGTCTCTTCATCAAGGATGCCCTGATAGGTGTCATCCTCAACAATATCCTCCTCCGCGATCTCCTCATGCACCCGGCGGACGCGGAAGTAATCGATCATCGTATTTCTCGCGACCGTATACACCCAGGTGGAGACCGATGCCTTCGACTGATCGAAGGTATCGAACTTCTCGAATATTTTGAGGAAGATGGTGGAATGCAGGTCCTCAGCGTCATATCCGTTTGATATCTTGACACGGATATAACTCATGATCTTTTTGCTGTACTGCTGATATACTTCTTCGTAGGTTAAAGTTTGTCCTTCCATGGATCCTTATTTCTCTTCCGTATCAGCCGCTTCCTGATAAGGTCTGAGCGAAGCGGGCGCCGGGCCGGCTGCGGAGACCATGTCAAGATCATCCTCGCTGAGGATGGCGCCGTAACGGCTCTCGGTATCCTTGATCATAGCTGCAAGACGGGAATTCCCGGAAAACTTCTGATAATCAAACATTTCTTTTAACGTTGCCATAATAACCTGTCCTTTCCGGCATATTATAAAAGCTGATGCCCTTGCGTGCTGCTTTATTGTTCCATCTGTTTTATGATACGAACAAGCGGCGGGCGGGGCTAATAAAATATGCAAATTTCCGTAAAAAATTTATTCACGGATAGGATCTTAATCAGTATAACAGAGCGGGGAAAAAACTGCAAGAGCGGCTGCGATCGGGCTTATCCCAATTACCCCTTGACCAGGTAGGTAAATGGTGCTATATTCTTATTACCCACCTGACCGGAGGGTAATTATTTTGTACTTTAACATTATATATATGGAGGCTTTCTATGATCTATGCAGACAACGCGGCGACTACCGGAATGACCCCGCACGCTGTGGATGCCATGGTGCCGTTCCTTGCGGAACAGTACGGCAATCCGTCCAGCCTGTACTCATTCGGGCAGGAGTCAAAGGAAGCCCTGGAGGATGCCAGGGCAAGGATCGCGGCCTGTCTCGGCGCGGATCCGAGGGAGATCACATTTACCTCGGGCGGCAGTGAGGCGGACAACCAGGCCATCGTAACGGGCGCGGCCATCGGCGCGCGCAAGGGCAAAAAGCACATCATCTCCACAGCCTTTGAGCATCATGCGGTACTGCACACGCTGAAGGCGCTGGAGAAGGAGGGTTACGAGGTGACCCTGCTGGATGTTCATAAGAACGGGGTCGTAACTCCGGAGCAGGTCGCCGAGGCCATCCGCGAGGATACCTGCCTGGTGACGATCATGTACGCGAACAACGAGATCGGGACCATCCAGCCGATCAAAGAGATCGGCGCGGTGTGCAGGGAGAAGGGCGTTCTCTTCCACACGGATGCCGTGCAGGCCGCGGGCCATGTGCACATCGACGTGAAGGACCAGAACATTGACATGCTCTCTCTTTCGGCCCACAAGTTCCACGGCCCGAGGGGCATCGGCGTCCTGTACGCGAAGCGCGGGATCATGCTGCGCAACCTCATCTACGGCGGCGCGCAGGAGCGCGGAAAACGCGCCGGCACGGAGAACGTCGCCGCGATCATGGGCATGGCTGCCGCGCTGGAGGAGTCCTGCAGCAATATCGATGTGAACGCGAAGCATATGACGGCAATGAGAGACCGGCTGATCGAAGGCCTCGACAAGATCCCCTACGCCGAGCTCAACGGCGACAGGGAGCGCCGCCTTCCCGGCAACGTGAATTTCTGCTTTGAGGGCATCGAAGGAGAATCGCTGCTCCTTCTGCTGGACGACAAGGGCATCTGCGCTTCGTCCGGTTCCGCCTGCACCTCCGGCTCGCTCGACCCGAGCCACGTCCTGCTGGCGATCGGCCGTCCGCATGAGGTCGCGCACGGCTCCCTGAGACTCACCATCGGTGAGGACATCACGGAGGACCAGATCGACTACATGATCGGGGCGGTGGATGAAGTCGTTACTTATCTGAGAAACATGTCCCCCTTCTGGAGGGATCTGACAGTTGGCAAACGCGTGCATATGTTTGCAGAATAAGAGGTGCGTATGGCATTATACAGTGAAGTCGTAATGGATCATTTCCGCAATCCGCGGAACGTAGGCGTTATTGAGGACGCGGACGGGATCGGCGAAGCCGGCAACCCCATCTGCGGCGACATCATGAAGATCTACCTGAAGATCGACGACGGGATCGTCACCGACGTCAAATTTGAGACCTTCGGCTGCGGCAGCGCGATCGCATCGAGCTCCATGGCGACCGAGATGATCAAGGGAAAACCCCTGGCCGACGCGCTTCAGCTGACGAACAAGGGCGTGACAGAGGCCCTGGAGGGACTTCCGGCGCACAAGCTCCACTGCTCGGTCCTCGCCGAGGAGGCCATCAAGATGGCCGTCAAGGATTACTATGACAAGAACGGGATCCCCTATGACAAGAGCGATTTCCCGGAGCCGGAGGAGGCAAGCTGCCCGCACAGCAGCCCGAATGCCTGATCAGCCGATAAGTGCAGGGAGGGCAGGGAGATGATGGTTTCGACAAGAGGCCGCTACGCCCTCCGCGTGATGATCGATCTTGCGGAGCACGGGGGCGACGGACTCGTACCCATGAAAGAAGTCGCCGAGCGGCAGGATATCTCACTGAAATACATGGAGAAGATCATGCCGATGCTGGTGAGCGCGAAGCTGGTCGAAGGGTTTCACGGAAAGGGCGGCGGATACCGGCTCACAAGGAAGCCGGCGGAATATCAGATAAGCGAGATCCTGCGGCCGACCGAGGGAACACTTGCGCCGGTGGCCTGCATGAAGGACGGCAGCGAGAACTGCACCCGCACGGCCGAATGCCGGACGCTGATGCTGTGGCACGGGCTGGACCGGCGGATCAACGAATATCTGGACAGCGTGACTCTCGCGGACCTCGTATCGGGGCCGGAGGAGCGCATGAAAACAGAAGAATAAAAACAGGGCGGGAGCACCGCGTTACGGTGCTCCCGCCCGTTCTTTTGCCCTGCACGCTCTGCCGGGCGTACCCCCGCGGTTACTCCATCGGTTTAAACGAGGCGCTCCCGCCGGGAAGAAAATCGCTTTGCCATACAAGCAGCGGTTCATCCTCAGAACCTTCAAACAGGATGGAACCGGCCTGCCTGTGATCCGGATCCGCGTCCTCGCCCTGGGCGAAGCCGTCGTCGTAGACCAGGCATTCTTTGATGGCGTCATAGCGGGTCGTCATGACATAATAGCCGGAATCACCCTCAAACACCGTCGTATCGAAGGTCCCGTCGTCGGTTTCGGACTGGAACTGGATGTCCAGGCCGGAATCGTCCGCGGAGACCCACAGACCGGAGAGAGCTTTGCCCAGCTCTTTAAAGTCCGCCGGATAGCCGTAGCCGCCGCCGGTCTGCTCCACGATCCCGCCGCCTTCGATCTTAAAGTCGAAGGTGATATACCGGACCACCGCGGGGCCGTCCTTCTGGACGATCGTCAGCGTTTCCGTGCCATCATGGTCATCGGACGCAAGGAAGCTTCCCGCGTAGGCGCAGCCTTCCTCCTGGTCGGACTGCGTGATCAGCTCCAGCAGGGAGGAGTCTCCCTTATCGCCGGTATAGGCTTCCCAGCCGTTATCCTGGATGGCGTTTCCGGCGGCCAGCAGCCGGATGGTGACCGTATTTCCGTTGATCTCGGTCTCCTGCTGCGGGAAGACGTTCAGATCATCTCCCGCCTCCGCGGCGGGCTCTGCAGCCTCCGCGGCGGATTCTTCCGCGTATGCAGAGACTGCGCATATGGGAACCGCAAGCAGCCCTGCCGCCATCAGTGTACAGATCAGTTTCTTCATTTCAGATATTCCTCCTTTTTTGCTTTTGATGGTTCCTTTTCTTTATACGCTGCGGCAAAGGACAGAGACAGAAAAAGATGAGGGGGACGGGCCGCAGGGTACCAAAAGAAGCCGCCTCCGTGGTATAATGGCAGAAAGTATTGCCCAAAAGAAAGGTGGGAAACAGGTATGGTCACAGCAGACGGAAATTTTGATACCCTGCGGCAGATCGTCGCGCAGCTGAGGGCGCCGGACGGCTGTCCCTGGGACCGCGCGCAGACGCACGAGAGCTTAAAGCCCACGTGCATCGAGGAGGCCGCGGAGGTGATCTGCGGGATCAACATCCTGGGGGAAACGGGAAACGCCGACAACCTGAAGGAGGAGCTTGGAGATCTGCTCCTGCAGGTGATGTTCCACGCGCAGCTCGCCGAGGAGGAGGGGTTGTTTACCATCGAGGATGTGATCGAGGGCGTCTGCAGCAAGATGATCCGCCGCCATCCCCATGTATTCGGGGAGGAGGCTGCGAGAGCCGCGATGCGGGAGCTGGCGGCAGAGCGCGGCGGGGATCAGGACGACATCCTGAAGGCAGCCTCCTCGGCCTCCGGAACGGAAGAGGTCGTGAGCGGCTGGGAGGAGATCAAAAAGCTGGAGAAGCAGGGACGGGAGTGGGAGAAGGACTATCTCCCGGAGGCGCTCGATGAATCGGGCAGGCTGCTTGCGCGGGCGCGCCGCAGGAAATTCCCGGAGCAGGAGAACGCCACGGAGCAGGAGACCGCTCCGGACCGGCAGGAGATGGCCGGGAGGAGGGACTGAAGATGTCAACCTATGTGATCGGCGACATCCACGGGGAGTACTGGCAGTTATTAAATCTCCTCGACAGGATCGGCCCCTCCGGCAGCGATACGATCTATACGATCGGCGATATCATCGACAGGGGGGAGCGGCCGGTCGAATGCCTGCAGGCACTGATGGAGATGCCGAATGTGATCCCCCTCCTCGGCAACCATGAGCTGATGGCACTGGACTGCCTGAAGATCATCAGCAGGGAGGAGGCCGCGAGGAGGCACTCCCGGCTTACCGCGGAGGAGGTCATAAAGTTCGCCCAGTGGGAGCGGAACGGCTGCGAAACAACGTTCGAAGGTTTTCGATCTCTCGATCCCGGAGAGCAGCAAAAGGTGCTTCGCTACATGGAGGGTTTCCTGCTCTATGATACCGCGCTGGCGGGCGGCAGAAAATACCTGCTCGTCCACGGAGGGCTGGGCGGCTTTTACCCGGGGAAGAAGATGGAGGAGTATACGGCCGAAGAGCTCGTCTGGGAGCGCCCCGACTATGACCGGCGGTATCTGGAGGATACCTTCATCGTCTGCGGGCATACGCCCACGCAGACCATCCGGAGCAACCCGCTGCCCGGCTTTATCTACCGCAGCTGCGGGAACATCGTGATCGACTGCGGGGCCTGCTTTCGGGGCGGGCGGCTGGCCGCCCTGTGCCTGGATACGGACGAGGAATTTTACAGCACGAAATAAGACAAATGAAAGAAAACAAATATCGACAAAAATAGATATAAAAGAAATATGCGGAGGGGAACGGCATGAGCGAACTGAAAGTCCTGATACTGAACGGAAGCCCGCGGAAGGACGGCAATACGTCCATCGCGGTGCGCGAGATGGAGAAGGTGTTTGAAGAACTGGGCGTGATCACGGAGACGGTGCAGGTCGGAAACCGGGATGTGCGCGGCTGCATGGCCTGCGGCGGATGCGGGGAGAAGGGAAAGTGTGTGTTTGACGATGTTGTAAGCGAGCTCGCCCCGAAATTTGAGGCGGCCGACGGGCTTGTCGCCGCGACGCCCGTTTACTACGCCTCCGCGAACTCCTCCCTGACGGCATGTCTCGACAGGCTGTTCTACAGCACCCGTTTCGATAAGACGATGAAGGTCGGCGCGAGCGTCGTGTGCTGCAGAAGAGGCGGCGCCTCGGCCACGTTCGACCAGCTGAACAAGTACTTTACGATCTCCGGGATGCCGGTCGCGTCCGCCAATTACTGGAACAGCGTCCACGGCCGCATGAAAGGGGAGGCGGAGCAGGACGAAGAAGGCCTGCAGACCATGCGGACGCTCGCCGCGAATATGACCTTCCTGATGAAGAGCATCCGGCTCGGGAAGGAGACCTTCGGCCTGCCCGAAAAGGAAGAGCGCCTCTGGACGCATTTCATCCGGTGAACCAGAAAGGACGTACGTGTTATGAAGAAAAGGATCCTTTGTTTTGGAGATTCCAACACCTGGGGCGCCATCCCCGCCGGCAGCGGACGCTTTGACGAGACGGTCCGCTGGACGGGGAGGCTGCAGTCGCTCCTCGGAAGTGAATATACCGTGATCGAGGAGGGGCATAACGGGCGGACGACGGTCTTTGAGGACCGCGTCGAGAACCGCATGGCCGGGCTCGATTATCTCTGGCCCTGCCTGGATTCCCAGTCGCCCCTGGACCTGGTCATCATCATGCTGGGCACCAACGATACGAAGACGTACTTCGGCGCGAGCGCGAGGAACATCGCGGACGGCGCGGCAAGGCTGGTGCGGACGGCGGCGGAGTCTCCCTTCGGGCCGGAGTGGGGACATCCGCAGGTCCTGCTGACCGCGCCCATCCGGATCGAGCCCCACGTGCTTCTGGAGGGGCTGTTCGGAGAGCAGGCCGCCGCGAAGAGCAGAGATTTTTCAAGGGAATTTGAGCGCGCGGCCCGCGAGACGGGCTGTCATTTCCTGGACGCCTCCCTGTATGCGTCTCCCGGCCCGGAAGACGGACTGCACCTCGGACCGGACGGACACGCCGCGCTGGCGGAGGCTTTCTGCGCGAAGGTGAAGGAGATACTATGAGATTTTTCCATGTCGGCGATCTTCACTTCGGGAAGATGCTGCACAATGTGCCGCTGATCGAGGAGGACCAGCCCTTCTGGGTGGAGCAGCTCCTCGCGGCCGCAGACGAATATCAGCCGGACGCGGTGGTCATTGCGGGGGACGTCTATGACCGGCAGGTGCCGCCGCCGGAGGCGATGCGCCTGTTTGACCACATGGTGACGGAGCTGTCCCGGAGGGGCATCTGTGTCCTGGTGATCCCGGGAAACCACGACTCCGCGGCGAGGCTGTCCCACGTCAGCGGGCTTCTGACTTCGCATAACATCTATATCGCGGGGGATCTGCATCGGGAGCTTCGGCACGTCACCCTGGAGAGGGACGGCGTGAAGACCTGCTTCTGGCTGATGCCCTATATTTTCCCGAAGCTGGTCGCGGACGCCGCGGTGCTGGGCAGGGACGATATCCAGACCTACGACCAGGCGGCGCGCGCGCTGCTCTCGGCTCAGGAGACCCGCCCGGACGCCTGCAACGTGCTCGTCGCGCACCAGAACGTTTTGTCCGGCGGGATCGCGCCGGAGCACAGCGGATCCGAGACGATCATCGGAGGGCTCGGGGAGATCGGGGCGGACGCCTTTGACGGCTTTGACTACGTGGCGCTCGGGCACATCCACAACGCGCAGCCCATCGGGCGGGAAACGATCCGCTACAGCGGCTGCCCGCTCTACTATGATTTTTCGGAGACGGACAGGCGGAAGGACCTGACGATGGTGACGGTCGGCCCCGGGAAGAAGATCGAGGTGAGCGCCGTGGAGATCCCGCTCAGGCACAGGCTT
>CAJOLD010000049.1 GCA_905235435.1 uncultured Lachnospiraceae bacterium | reverse complement strand
GATTTCTCTTCCCGACCGCGAGGACGGATCCGCCCGCATGTTGATCGGAATCAGAATCCGCTCCCCCGCTGCGCCGCAATGGCGCCCATGCGGACTGAATTTCCCGGATCAGGGAGCCGGCTGAATCGCTTTTTTGCGCTGAATTCTTTTGGTTCCCGGTGTGACAGCCCGCTGCGGGCAGACCAGAATGCACAGGTGGCAGCCCACGCATTTCCGCCCGTTCAGCCTCGGGCGGCGGCTTTCGTCCAGACTGATTGCCTGGTGGCCGCCGTCCGCGCAGGAAATCTGACAGCGCCCGCAGCCGACGCAGCGCTCCCTGTCGAACTGGGGGAAAACAATCGTATCCCGTTCCAGCACGTCGGTGGTGAAGCTGAGCGTGTCCAGGCCGAGACTCCTGGCTTCCCTGACGTTGGAAAAGCCCTTTTCCGCCAGATACAGGTTGAGTCCGTCCTTCAGATCGTCGATCAGGCGGTAGCCGTACTGCATGACGGAAGTCGTCACCTGGACGGACCCCGCCCCCAGCACAATGAACTCCAGCGCGTCCTGCCAGGTTTCAACGCCGCCCATGGCGGACAGGTGCATTCCCTGCAGGGCCGGATTCTCGCTCATCTCCGCAATAAAGCGCAGGGCGATCGGCTTCACCACGTTGCCGCTGTACCCGCCCACCGCGCTGTAACCGTGCACGGCGGGATCGGATACATAGGTGTTCGGGTTGACGCGCATGACTGATTTAATGGTATTGATGGCGGCAATGCCGTCCGCGCCGCCCCGTTTTGCCGCTTCCGCGGCGGGACTCATGTTCGCCACGTTGGGCGTCAGCTTGGCCAGCACGGGAATATGGCATGCGCGCTTTGCGGCGGCGGTAAAGCGCTCCACCAGCTCCGGCACCTGGCCGATATCCGAGCCCAGGCCGCCCTCCGCCATGTTGGGGCAGGAGAAATTCAGCTCCACCGCGTCCGCGCCGTTTTCCTCACAGAGCCTCGCGAGCTCGCCCCATTCCTGTTCGTTCTGCCCCATGATGGATGCCATGAGGAACTTGCCGGGATAGTTCTTCTTCAGGCGTTTGAAAATCTCCATGTTTTCCGCCACGCTGTGATCCGAAAGCTGCTCGATATTCTTAAAGCCGATGATGCCGCCGTCGTTCCCGAAGATGGCGGAGAAGCGGGGCGAGGTTTCGTGAATGTCCAGGGTGCAGACCGTTTTGAAGCATGCCCCGGCCCAGCCCGCCTCGAAGGCTCTGGCGCACATGTCGTAGGTGCTCGCCACCACGGAGGACGAGAGCAGAAACGGATTCTCCAGCGGGATGCCGCACAGATCGCATTTCAGGCGGTTTTCGTCTTTCGGCAGCTGTGTTTCACAGTCAGGCTTCACCTCGTCGTACAGCCGGCAGACCAGCTTCCTGACCTGCACTTCCCCGGACCGTACGCACGCCCGTTCACAGGGAGCGTCGCAGGTCAGGCACGGATTTTCCTCCGGCAGTCTCTGCGCCGCCGTCTGTTCATTGGCAAACCAGACCGAGCGCAGCAGCTTCGCCGGAGCCAGGTTTTGACATGCCCGATCGCAGGGAGCGTCCGCGCACAGCGCGCAGCGGATCATGTCCGCCCGCGCGATTCTCTGTTCTGTCCGAATCATATCAGCATCTTCTTTCCGGATCATGCTCCGTTCCTGCAGGATCGGTCCGAACCGGAGCGGAGCTTTGAAAAAACTGAATTCACCGGGATATTCCGCAGTTTTGACCGTTCTGTGCGCCTTTGTCCGCTTCCGGCCGCCGGGCGTCTCCCGGAGCCGTCCCTGTGCGGGTACATCGGCTCGTAGGCGCTCCTTTTCTCCGCAGCCCAGCTTCTGCGCATGTTCTCGAAAGGCTCCGGATAGCTCTTTTTCTCCGTGCCCTCCGCCGCGGCATCGTCCGCCTTCCCGGCGCTTTCCGATTCCTTCGGGATGAGCACCTTTCCGGTCAGAGACTGGCGCACGGCGGCGCTGATGAGGTCATAAAGCCCCTGCGCGTCGGCGAAACGCACTTCCATCTTGGCCGGATGTACATTGACGTCCACCTGCGTCCCGTCCATCTCGATGAACAGGACCGTAAACGGATATCTGTGCTGCATCAGGAAGGTCCTGTAGCCCTCCTCGACCGCCTTCGCGATCACATTGCTCCTGATAAAGCGCCCGTTCACAAAATAGTTCTCGCATCCCCTGTTCCCGCGGGAGATCACAGGCTTGCCGATCACCCCGCAGATGCGCACGCCGTCCTTTGAGGCCTCCGTCTCCAGCAGATTCGCGGCGGTATCTCTCCCGTAGATGCTGTAGATGATATCCTTCAGGGAATGGTTCCCCGAGGTGTGCAGGCGCACCTGCCCGTTCACGATGAACTTGAAGGAGATCCCGGGGTTCGAGAGCGCCATATGCTCGATCAGGTCGCTCACGCTCCCGGCCTCGGACGCCGTGGAGCGCAGGAATTTCTTTCTGGCGGGGACATTGTAGAACAGGTCCCGCACGATGAAGGTGCTGCCCTCCGGCGCGCCGATCTCCTCGAGACCGGTCTCCTCACCGCCTTCTATCCGGTACCGGCAGCCCACGAGGGCGCCCGGCGTCTTGGTGATCAGCTCCACGCGCGCGACCGCGCTGATGCTGGAGAGCGCCTCTCCGCGAAAGCCCAGGGTGCCGACAAGGGCCAGGTCCTCTGCGGAGCGGATCTTGCTCGTCGCGTGCGGAAGGAACGCATTGCGGATCTGGTCCTCCGCGATCCCCTCGCCGTTGTCCGTGATCCGGATCAGCTTTGTTCCGCCGTCCTGGATCTCACAGGTGACGGCTGTCGCTCCCGCGTCGATCGCGTTCTCGATCAGCTCCTTCACCACGGAGGAGGGCCGCTCGACGACCTCCCCGGCCGCGATCTGGTCGACGGTTTCTTTTGAGAGCACTTTTATCTCGCGCATTGGATCCCTCCCTGAATCATTGCTTTGCACTATGCGTATCTTTCG
Organism: uncultured Lachnospiraceae bacterium; assembly: GCA_905235435.1. GTDB lineage: Bacteria > Bacillota > Clostridia > Lachnospirales > Lachnospiraceae > CAMOKZ01. The sequence goes on along the minus strand of CAJOLD010000049.1, from coordinate 9,385 downwards.
CGTTCTGCTGCGGGTCTTCTCCGCCCGCTTCCCAGCGGTTCTTCAGCCTGTTCTGAAGCCTGTAGAGGGTGTTCAGCGCCTCCATGGGCGTCATGTTGGAGAGGTCGAGGTCCTGCAGTTCTTTCAGGACGTTTTCGTCCGGGACCGCGTCGAACAGGGACATCTGGTCGAGGTCTACCTGGTCGTAGTGCTTCGCCTTCGTTTTCCCGGATGTTTTTTCGGGCTCCGGGATCGCCTGTCCGGTGATGTCATTGTCGGCCAGCTCCTGGGCCAGCTCTTTGGCGCGCTCGATCACGGCGTCCGGCAGGCCGGCGAGCTTCGCGACCTGGATGCCGTAGCTCCTGTCCGCGCCGCCGCGCACGATCTTGCGCAGGAAGACGATGTCATCCCCCTTTTCTTTGACGGCGATGCAGTAGTTGTTGACGCACTCCAGCTTCCCTTCGAGCTCGGTCAGCTCGTGGTAGTGGGTCGCAAAGAGCGTCTTGGCGCCGATCTGTTTGGTGCTGCTGATATATTCCACGACGGCCCACGCGATGGAGAGCCCGTCGTAGGTGCTCGTCCCGCGTCCGATCTCGTCGAGGATCAGAAGGCTGTTCCTGGTGGCCGAGCGGAGGATGTTCGCGACCTCCGTCATCTCCACCATGAAGGTGCTCTGCCCGCTCGCCAGGTCGTCGGAGGCGCCCACGCGGGTAAAGATCCGGTCCACGATCCCGATGTTCGCGGAGGATGCCGGGACAAAGCTGCCGATCTGCGCCATCAGCACGATCAGGGCCGTCTGCCGCATGTAGGTGGATTTGCCGGCCATGTTCGGGCCGGTGATGATCGAGATCCTGTTCTTTTTGCCGTCGAGGCAGGTGTCGTTGGGCACGAAGAGCTCGTTCTTCATCAGCTGCTCAACGACGGGATGCCGTCCCTCCCGGATGTCGATGATCCCTTTTTCGTTGATCTTCGGGCGCACATACCCGTTCTGCTCGGCGATGGCCGCGAGGGAGCAGAATACGTCGACCCCCGCGAGGGCCCTCGCCGTGCGCTGGATCCTGTCGATGTTCTCCGAGATCTGTTCCCGGATCTCGCAGAAAAGGTCATACTCGAGCGTGCAGAGCCGGTCCTGCGCGCCGAGGATCACGTCCTCCAGCTCCTTGAGCTCGGGGGTGATATAGCGCTCGGCGTTCGTCAGCGTCTGCTTCCTGGTATAGTTGTCCGGCACCATGTCCCTGTAGGCGTTGGTGATCTCGATATAGTAGCCGAAGACCTTGTTGTAGCGGACGCGCAGGTTTTTGATCCCCGTTCTCTCCCGCTCCCGGGCCTCCAGCTCGGCAAGCCACTTTTTCCCGTCGGTCCCGGCGCTGCGCAGCCGGTCGACCTCCTCGGAATATCCTTCGCGGATAAACCCGCCCTCGCGGATGATGAGGGGCGGATCGTCGGCGATGGAACCGGCGATCAGATCGCAGATATCCGTAAGCTCATCCATCTCTTCATGCAGCTTCTTCGCCAGCGGCGACTGCAGGGAGCCGAGCACGAGCCGGATGGGCGGGATCATCTCCAGGGACGTCCGAAAGGCCGTCAGGTCCCGCGGGTTCGCGGTATTGTAGCTGATGCGGCTGATCAGCCGCTCGAGGTCATAGACCGGCCCCAGGTATTCCCGGATCTCCTCCCTGGTGATCGCGTTCAGATTCAGCTCCTCGATGCAGTCCAGCCTGCGCTCGATCTCATCTTTGTCGATCAGAGGCTGGTCGAGGAAGGAACGGAGCATCCTGGCGCCCATGGCCGTGCGCGTCCTGTCGAGGACCCCCAGCAGGGATCCCCTCTTGTTCTTCTCGCGCATGGTCTCGGTCAGCTCAAGGTTCCGCCTTGTGCCGGTGTCGAGGACCATAAAACGGTTCGTCACATAGGGCGTGATCTCCGTAATATTCGAAAGATCGTTCATCTGCGTCTCGGCAAGATACATGATCAGGGTCCCCGCCGCGACCTTTCCGCAGGGGAACTCCGAGAGGATCTCATCCGGATCCGCCTTCCCGGCAAAGTGCTCCGAAAGCTTCCGCACGCCGCAATCATCCTCAAAATACCGGTCTTCCAGCGTAAAGATCGTGATGCCGAGGCGCTCCCGCAGATCCTCCAGGTCCGCGCCGCAGACCTCAAAGAGCCGGTTGCAGATGATCTCCGCGGGCATGTAGCGCGTGATCTCATCGAGGAGCCGGCGAAGCTCGTCCGTCTCCGTCACGAAGAAGGCGCCGGTGGTGATATCCGCCGCCGCGATCCCGTACCGGTCGCTCATGCAGACGATGCTCATGATGTAATTGTTCTTCCCCTCGTCCAGCGTCTGGGTGTCAAGGTTCGTCCCGGGCGTCGCGATCCGGACGACCTCGCGCTTTACGAGGCCCTTCGCGAGCTTCGGGTCCTCCACCTGCTCGCAGATCGCGACCCGGTATCCCTTCTGGACCAGGCGGTTTAAGTACGTGTCGACGGCATGATAAGGGACGCCGCACATGGGCGCCCTCTCGTCAAGGCCGCAGTCCTTCCCCGTGAGGGTCAGCTCCAGCTCCCTGGAAACCAGGACCGCGTCGTCGAAAAACATCTCATAGAAATCGCCGAGCCTGTAAAACAGGATGCAGTCCGGATACTTTTCCTTTGTCTCCAGATAGCTGCGCATCATCGGCGTGACCTGTGACCGAAGATCAGTGTTCATTCTTTCACCGCCGCTCTTTCTCCAAGATAATAGAAACCTCTGCACTCCGTAAGGCGAACGTCCGTGATCTCGCCCACCAGGGACGGATCCCCCTTAAAGTGCACAGTCAGGTTGCAGTCAAGGCGCCCCGTGATCAGGGACGGATCCTGCTCGTTGACATGCTCCGCCAGCACAGGCATCACGCGGCCGGTAAAACGCGAGGAGCGCTCCCTTCCCGTCTCCTGCACGACTGCGAGCAGCCTTCCGAAGCGGTCCTTCACCACATCCTCCGGGATCTGGTCCGGCATCTTCGCGGCCGGTGTTCCGGAGCGCTTTGAGTAGATAAACGTAAATGCCGTGTCATAGCCGACCCTGCGCACGATGTCCAGGGTATCCTGAATATCCTGCTCCGTCTCCCCCGGGAAACCGACGATCAGGTCCGTGGTGAGGGAGAGATCGGGCATGGCGCTGCGAAGGCGGTCCGTCAGCCGGAGGTAATCCTCCCTCGTATAATGACGGTTCATCTTTTTGAGCAGCGCGTCGCTGCCGGACTGCAGCGGAAGGTGCAGGTGCCCGCATACCTTATCGCAGTCCCGCATGGCAAGGATCAGCTCGTCGGAGAGATCCTTCGGGTGCGAGGTCATAAAGCGGATCCTCCCGATGCCCTCCACCTCATTGACCCGGCGCAGAAGCTCCGCGAAGCTCACGGGGTCCTCCAGCGTCTTTCCGTAGGAATTGACGTTCTGCCCGAGCAGCATGATCTCCTTTACGCCGTCCGCGGCGAGGCTTTCGCACTCCCTGAGGATATCCTCCGGGGTGCGGCTGCGCTCTCTTCCCCGGACATAGGGGACGATGCAGTAGGTGCAGAAATTGTTGCAGCCGTACATGATATTCACGCCGGACTTAAAAGGATAGGTCCGCTGCGCGGGAAGCTCTTCCACGACCTCGTCGGTGCTCTCCCAGATCTCACAGACCGGGCCCTCCCCCGAAAGCACGCGGTATAAAAGCTCCGCGAAGCGGTAGAGGTTGTGGGTCCCGAAGATCAGGTCGACAAAGGGATAGGATTCCTTCACCTTCGCCTCCGCCGTCGGCTCCTGCATCATGCAACCGCAGAGGGCGATGATCATGGACGGGTTCTTCTTTTTATAGTTCCCGAGGAGTCCCAGGCGGCCGTACACCTTCATGTTGGCGTTCTCGCGCACCGTGCAGGTGTTGTAAAGGCACAGGTCCGCGTCCTCCCCGTCCGTAAGCTCATAGCCCGCCGCCAGAAGGATTCCGCGGATCTTCTCCGAATCTCTCTCGTTCATCTGGCATCCGAAGGTATGCACATTCGCGGTAAGCTTCCTGCCGGCCTCCGCGGCCCGCGAAGATACGAGCCTCCTCGTCTCCTTCAGAAACCACAGCTGCCGCTCCGGCTCGCGAAGGGGCGGCTCCGGTCCCGGCACATAGCTGTCAAGCTGTCTGATGTTTTCCTCAAAAATACTCATGCGTAACCTTTTCCTTTACCCGAAAATGCCGCAGCCACGCTACGCGTGCCTGCAGCATCAGATGCCGTTTCAGCTTCCCTTCTGCCCGCTGTCATACAGATCTCCGAGGTTCCGGATGCTTCCGTCCGGCTCCACAACGTCTATGTTGTCCAGCTGTGCCCGCAGGTTCCTGCGGATCGATGCTATATATTCTTCCCGGAGCTGCTTCTGCTCCGCCTTCTCCTCATCGGTCAGGCCTTCTGCCTTGGATTTGCGCGCAAGAGCGTTGATGCGCATGATCTTTTCTTCTGTCATACCTGTCCTTTCCGGGAGCAAAAGAGCGTCCCGAGCTGTTCCCCGGCGATCAGCCGGTGGATAATATGGAAATCCTGCCCGTTCGCGATGATCATGTCCGCGCCCGAATCGGTCGCGATCTGGGCGGCGTGGAGCTTTGTCCGCATGCCGCCGGTCCCGACGTCGCTGGCAGTCTCCTTGCCCATGCGGAGCATGCTCTCATCCATCTCGTCCACAAAGGAGATGAAGCGTGCCTCCGGATCCTTCCTCGGGTCGTCGGAATAAAGGCCGTCGATATCCGAGAGCAGGATCAGAAGATCCGCGTCGACCAGCGCCGATACGGTGGCCGACAGGCTGTCGTTATCGCCGAATTCGATCTCGTAGGTGGAGATCGTATCATTTTCATTTACGATGGGCACCGCGCCCAGCTCAAACAGTTCATTGAACGTATTGAGGGCGTTGTAGCGGTTGAGTTCCTCGTAGACGGTATCCCTCGTGAGCAGGATCTGCGCGGCCATGTGGCCGTACTCGCGGAACAGCTTCTGGTAGGTCATCATCAGCTGCGCCTGTCCGATCGCGGCGCAGGCCTGCTTCTCCGAGATCTTGGTGGGCCTGTGTCCCAGCTTGATCTGTCCGCGTCCCACGGCGATCGCGCCGGAGGATACCAGGATGACGTCCTTTCCCCGGTTCTTCAGGTCGCAGAGCTCCCTGACCAGGATCTCCAGTTTGATCAGGTCGAGATCCCCGGTCTCGGCGTGCGTGATCGACGAGGTGCCGATCTTGATCACGATCCTGCTTTTATCCGCAAGGCCCTGCCTTACGGTTTTCTCTGTATCTGTAATGCTCATCTTAAAAGTCCCATCTTTCTGAAGAATCGGATGATCGATTTGCCCTTCGGCATGGCGGCGATCTCATCGACCGTAAAGACGTGGAAGGCGACCAGGCCGACCGCGTAAATAAACGCGCCCGCCAGGATCGCGATGATCACGCTGATCGTGTTCCCCGCGAAAAGATTGAAGAAGCGGTAGACCAGGTAGGTGCCGAAGGCCATGATCACGGCGGCGATCGTCGGCAGGATGAAGGTACGCACGTACTCCTGCCGGTAGCCCAGATATCTTCGGATGGTCAGCGCGTTCAGGACGCAGACGACGAGGGCGAAGATCACGTTCGAGTAGATCACGGCGTAAATGTTGAGATTCGCCGAACGCAGCAGGAAGAACAGGAAGATCACGTGGATAACGAGGGCGATCCCGCAGTTGATCAGCGGCTCCTTCAGATGTCCGAGCCCCTGCAGGATGGACGTTGTCAGCGTGGAGAGCGCGTAGGTGATGATCATGAGCGCGCCGGCCTGCATGATGCCCGCCGCGAGCGGAACGCCCGTCTCGGGATGGAACAGCATCGTAATGACCGGGCCGCCCAGGGCCGCCAGGCCGAAGGCGCACGGGATCGTCAGCAGCATGGTATAGCGGATGGCCATGCTGATCTTGCGCGAAGCGTCCTTTCTGTCCCTTTTCGACATGTCGCCCGCAAGGCTCGGCACGATGGCCGGTCCGAGGCAGGACGCAAGGGAAAGGGGAACATTCATCAGGACTCTGAACTTTCCGACGTAGATGCCCCAGATGACCGCGTACTGCTGCTGCGCATAGCCCTGTTTTCCGAGGACCGAGCTGAAGATGCCCTGGTCGAGGACGGTGCTGATATTGTAAAGCACCGTGCTGAGCACGATGGGCCACAGCGTCTGCATCAGGACCGTATAAATGGCGCCGGAGGCTTCCATCTGCCCGGTGTGGTCCTGGCGCACCTGCTTTGCGAAGACTTTCCGGTACCTGGCGTAGACGATCATCATAAAGAGCATGGCGACCGTAACGCTGACCACCGTACCGAAGTTGCCGCCGGCGGCAGCCCACGCGGGGGCAAGGGACGGGTTCTGCATCTGCCGGGCCACCTTGAGGCCGTACCGAAGCATCAGCCCCGCGCAGACGACGGATACGACGGCGTTGATGATCTGCTCCAGGATCTGGGAGACCGCCGTCGGGACCATCGTCCCGAGGCCCTGGAAAAAGCCCCGGAAGGTGCCGGTGATCGCAAATACCAGAATGGCCGGCGCGATGACGCGAAGCCCGTATTTTGCAAGTTCAAAATGAAGGACGTATTTGGTCAAAACCCCGGAGAACACGTACGTGATCAGGGAAAGCCCGAGGCCCGCGACCACGGCAAAACGGACCGCGCAGATAAAGACGCGGTTCGCGTTCCTGTACTCTCCTTTTTCTATCCGCTCCGCCATCAGCTTTGAGATCGCCATCGGAAGGCTGAACGAGGAGATCAGCAGAATGATCGTATAAATGTCGTTCGCTGTGGAATAATAGCTGTTGCCTTCATCCCCGAGGATGCCCGTCAGCGGGATCCTGTAGACCAGGCCGATGATCTTCGCGATGATCGAAGCCGCGGCAAGAATGGTGCCCTGCACCATAAAACTGTTCGCTTTGTTCTTCTGGCTGTTCAAATCCTGTCCTCCCGGTCTGCGGTATCCCTCGTGATTCCAAGCCCTGTCAGGACCTTCTCCTGCAGAGCCTCCATGACCTGCGCCTCGTCCGGCGTCTCGTGGTCATAGCCCGTAAGGTGGAGCACGCTGTGAGCCACCAGGAAGGCGAACTCCCTGCGCTCACTGTGGCCGTACGCAAGGGCCTGCTCCCGCACTCTCTGCGCGCAGACCGCAATATCTCCCAGGATGAGCTCTCCGCTCTCCGGGTCGAACGCGTCCGCTGTGACGGCATCGTCCTCAAGGAAGGAAAAATCCCCCGGAGCGGGAAAGTCAAGAGCCGGGAAAGAAAGCACGTCGGTGACGGCGTCGATCCCCCGCATCGTGGAATTCAGTTCCTGAATGCCGGCCTCATCCGTGACAAGAAGGCCCGCCGACGCCTCATAAGGGCAGCCGAGCTCGTCCAGCACGGCCTCGGCGACCGCGGCCGCCAGCTCTTCCACCGGAAGAGAAAGGGCGCCGCCCGTCTCATCCTCTGCAGTGATCCTCATTTCCGCTCCTCCGTTTGCGCGCCATCACGATGCTTCGCAGCCTGACGCTGCTTCTGCCGGATCGTCATCTTCTCTTCGTAGGCCTCATAGGCCTTGACGATCTTCTGCACCAGGGGGTGGCGCACGACGTCCCTGCTGGTCAGCCAGCAGAAACTGATATCATCAATATTCTTCAGTACCTTGACGGCGACCTCCAGACCGGACTGATCCGCAAAAGGCAGATCCTTCTGCGTGAGGTCTCCGGTGATGATCACCTTGGATCCGAAACCGATCCTCGTCAGGAACATCTTCATCTGGGCCGGCGTCGTGTTCTGGGCTTCATCCAGGATGATGAACGCGTTGTCCAGGGTGCGTCCGCGCATATAGGCGAGCGGCGCGACCTCGATCAGGCCCTTTTCCGTGTTCTTCTGGAAGCTCTCGGGCCCCATGATCTGGTAGAGGGCGTCATAGAGCGGCCGAAGGTACGGGTCCACCTTGCTCTGCAGGTCGCCGGGCAGAAAGCCCAGCTTCTCTCCCGCCTCAATGGCGGGCCTCGTCATGATGATGCGCCCGACCTCGTCGTTCTTGAAGGCGGTGATCGCCATCGCCATTGCCAGGTAGGTCTTGCCGGTGCCGGCAGGCCCGATCCCGAAGGTGATCATATTGCTGCGGATGGCGTCCACATACTGCTTCTGCCCCAGCGTCTTCGGCCGGATGGGCTTCCCGCCGATCGTATGGCAGATGCAGTCGCGGTCGATCTCGACCACGGCTTCTTCCTTATCTTCAAACACGAGGGAGATCGCGTAATCCACGTTCTGCTCTGTGACCGCGGTGCCGTGAGAGGCAAGCTCCGTCAGCGTCTGCAGCACGCGCGCCGCCTTGTCGGCGGCATCCTCCCGCCCGAGGACCCGGATGGAACCGTCCCTGTTTAAGACGGTCACCTGAAACGTTCTCTCTATCTTTCTGATGTGCTCGTCAAACTGTCCGAACACCCCGGCCACAAGATCCGCCGGTACATCCACAATTTTCTCTACCATTCCGTTTCCGTTCCTGTATTTTTAAGCAAAACAGTCCTTTTGGACCTTCGTATCATTTTAATATACAAGCACCCCTCTGTCAACAAGACCGCCGGCCTAGGAAAGGCCCTCCCGCGGCCCTTATTTGTGATAGGGCTCTCCCCTGTTTATGCGGAACGCGCGGTAGATCTGCTCGAGCAGGATCACCCGCATCAGCTGATGGGGAAAGGTCATATCCGAGAAGGACAGCTGATAGTCGGCTCTCTCCAGGACGCGGGGCGAAAGCCCCAGCGACCCGCCGATCACGAAGGTGATGCTGCTGCGGCCGGACACGGCCAGCTGATCGATCTTCTCCGCGAAGGCCTCGCTGGAGAGCCGCTTCCCTCTGATCGCGAGGGCGATCACATAGGTGCCGGGCTTTAAGGCGCGTAGGAGCCTCTCTCCCTCGCGCTCCATGACCACGTCCGGGGAAATGCTCTTTTTCCCGTCCGGTGTCCCCTCATCCTCCGCCTCGACGACGGTCAGCCGGCAGTACCTCGAAAGACGCTTGCTGTATTCGTTTACGGCGTCCCTCCAGTACTGCTCACTGAGCTTGCCGACAGCGGCGATCGTAATATCCAGCACTTCGTCCTCCCCTCCGCCCTGCCGGGGCAGGGACCGCAAGAGGCTGCCGCGCCGATCTTCCTCCGTTTCGTCCTCCGATCAGTGCGTCAGCCCCTCTCATCTCAGTTCTGTTCCAGATAGTTTTCGAAATCCTCCATGCTCATGAGGATCTTGCGGGGCTTCGTCCCCTCCTCGGGGCCGACCACGCCCGCGTCGGCGAGCTGATCCATGATGCGCGCCGCCCGGTTGAAACCGATCTTGAACGCGCGCTGCAGCATGCCGATGGAAGCCTTGTCCTTTTCGATCAGCAGCTTTCCGGCGTCCGCGAAGAG
>CAJOLD010000048.1 GCA_905235435.1 uncultured Lachnospiraceae bacterium | reverse complement strand
TCCCTCGAGCTCCACATCCACGGACTGTCCGCCCAGCATGCCCAGATGGCCGCTCTTTTCGGCGAGAACGCTCAGGGCGCGCGGTGCCTGCGGACATTCCGGATGCTCCGCGCACGCTCGCGCGGCGGTCTCGTAGGCAAGATTCAAAAGGCCGTCGCCCGCAAGGATCCCCATTGCCTCCCCGTACCGGCAGTGCGTCGTCTCGCGCCCGCGGCGCAGGGAATCGTCATCGAGGGCCGGCAGGTCATCGTGCACGAGGGAGCTGGTATGGATAAACTCCATCGCGGCCATGAAAGGCTCGCAGATATCCCCCTCCCCGTTGAACATACGGAAAGCCCTGTGCATCATGACCGGGCGCAGGCGTTTTCCGCCGGCAGTCACGCTGTAGCGCATGGCCTCCCGCAGGGTCGCCTGCTCTCCTATTGCGGGAGGCAGGTACTTCTCAAGGATCTCATTGACTGCCGCGGTCTGGGCGGACAGCTCCTGTTCAAAATTCAGTGCATTCACCGTTCTCCTCCAGCTGAAGGACCTTCTTCTCCACCAGGCTGATCTTTTCGCCGCAGCGGCGCAGGATCTCCATCCCCTCCTGATAGATCTTAAAGGATTCCTCCAGGGGCGTATCCGCGTCCTCCAGCTTCGCGATCAGCTCGTCCAGGCGTTCGAAGGAGCGCTCTACCGTCTCCTCGCCGGCGCCCGTCGCGTTTTCCTGTGTTTTCTCCATAGCTCTATATCCTTTCACCCGGCTCCCCGGCCGGATCGATCTTCGTGATGATGGCCTCCATGGAACCGTCCCGCATCCGGAGGCGTATGATCTCCCCCTCCGCGGCGCCGCTTACGCGGCTGATCCTGCGGCCTTCCTTATCCTCCACATAGGCATAGCCCTGCTCCAGTCTGAGGAGCGGATCCAGTCCCCGGAGCCGCTCGCTTCGAAGCGCGAGCGCCGACGCGGAAAGATCCAGTCTTGCGCGCATCAGGCGGCGCAGCGCCTCCTCCTTCTCGGCGAGCATCCCGGTCTGTTCCCTGACCTTCTGCCCGGGGCTGTTCATCTTAAGGCGAAGCGACGTCTGCTCAAGCCTGCCCTTTTCCTGCCGCAGATGATGCTGCATCAGGCTGCCCAGCTGCGTTTTGTACCGTTCCATTTCCCTGACGGTCTTCAGGACGTCCGGCACCGCGATCTCCGCTGCCGCGGAGGGTGTCGGCGCCCGAAGGTCGGCGACAAAATCCGCGATCGTCGTATCCGTTTCATGGCCGACCGCGGAGATCACCGGCACACTGCAGGCAAAGATGGCCCTTGCGGTCTCCTCCTCGTTGAAGGCCCAGAGATCCTCCATGGAGCCGCCGCCGCGGCCGACGATCATCACGTCCACGCCGTACTGCTCCAGCGCGCGGATGGCTCGCGCAATGCTTGCGCTGGCGCCCTCCCCCTGGACCTGCGCGGGACAGACGATGATCCGGATCCCGGGATCCCTTCTTTTCGCGATCTGGATGATGTCCCGCACGGCAGCGCCCGTAGACGCGGTCACGACGCCGAGGACCGATGGATGGGACGGGATGGGCTTTTTGTAGGCCTCATCGAACATCCCCATCTCCTCAAGCTCCCTGCGGAGGGCCTCGTAGCGCTCATAGAGCTCCCCGAGCCCGTCCGGACGGATCTGAGAGGCGTACATCTGGTAGCGGCCGCCTCTCATATAGACGCCCACCTGCCCGGTCACGACCACCTGCTGTCCGTCCTCCAAAACGAACTGCAGCCTGCTCCGCGCGGAGGCGTGCATCATGCAGGCGAGCACACCGTCCTTATCCTTCAGCGAAAAATAGATATTTCCCGAAGTGTGATATTTACAGTTTGAGACTTCCCCGCGGACGCTGACGCCGCCCAGCAGAAAGTCCTGATCGAACATGGACTTGATATAGGCGTTGATCTGCCCTACAGAATAGACCGAACTCATACCAGCCTGGCGAGAACGCCGTTGACAAAGGCCGCGGAACCGTCCGGGCCGTATTTCTTCGCGAGCTCTACCGCCTCATTGATCGCGACGCCGGAGGGGACATCGGGGTCATAGCGGATCTCATAGACCGCGAGGCGGAGGATCGTCAGCTCCGCTTTTCCCATGCGGGTGGTCTTCCACCCTCTCTGGTCCCTGCTTTTTGCCACGCCGTCGATCAGCTCGTCGATCTCCGGGATCTTCGCGGCTGCCGCTGCCGTCTTTGCGGCGATATATTCCTTTTCCTCCGCGGATATCGACGGTGCCTCCCCTTCCTCAGCCGGAAGCTGGTCAAAATAGAGGCCGGTCTGTTCGTCCGTCACATCCGAATCATAAAAATCCACATGGAACAGAAGACGGAAAATGTGTTCTCTGATCTGTCGTCTGGTCATACCTGTGCTTTGTCCTTCCCCTAAGATTCTAAAAAAGGGCTGTCACAGAAAGGGTGCGACCCGTTCTGCAGCAGCCTTTCCTTGCATATTCTGCCCGCATGTATACGGTTTTCTTTACTCCGCGTTCTCCATCGCCACACTGACAACTTTGATGTTGACCCCTGTGACCTCAAGGCCGGTCATCGTCTCGATCGCGGTCTTGACCTTGTCCTGCACTTCCGCGGAAACATCCGGCACCGAGTAGCCATAGCAGACGTTGACGTTCATGGCGACCTTCACCTCGCCGTCCTGCACCTGAACGCGCACACCCTTTCCCAGGCTGCGCATGCTGACCTTCTCGATCTTGTCCCGCGTAAGACCTCCGCTGAGGGACGCAAGGCCCTCAACGTCCGAAGCCGCAAGGCCCGCAATGATCGCGACGACCTCGTCGGCGATCTTTACTTCCCCGAAGCTGCCCTCGGTCACGATCGTGCTTGTATGTATCTCGGCATTTCCTGTATTTGCCATAGCCGTTACCTCCGTATTGAAGCTTTCGCTTTTATACATATTATTCATTTATAATATACACTTTCCGGGATGCTTTGGCAAGGGCTGCCGGGCAGGACCCGGGAAAGACTTCGCGGCGCCTCTTTAAGTCAGCTGCGCCCGAATTCGGAGAGCAAAAGACCCGGGTTTCTCTCCAGCACCATGCCTACGGACCAGCTGTTTACAAAGAGCAGCAGCGGACGGTCCTTAAGATCCAGGATCTTCTTCATGTCCGAGGTCCCCACAAGTGTATCGAGATCCGTATCCGCGCTCTCGATCCAGCGGATGTATTCGTACGGAAGCGGATCGAGGCGGATGTCCACATTATATTCATTCTCCAGCCGGTACTTCAGGACGTCGAACTGCAGCACGCCGACAACGCCGACGATGATCTCCTCCATGCCGCTGCCCGGCTCCTTGAAGATCTGGATGGCGCCCTCCTGGGCGATCTGCGTGATCCCCTTGATGAACTGCTTCCGCTTCATCGTGTCAAGCTGCGCGACCCGCGCGAAGTGCTCCGGCGCGAAGGTCGGAATCCCTTCGAAGGCAAAGCTCTTCTCCGGCGCGCAGACCGTGTCGCCGATCGAGAAGATCCCGGGATCAAATACGCCGATGATATCCCCCGCGTACGCCTCTCCCACGATGTGGCGCTCCTGCGCCATCATCTGCTGGGGCTGCGAGAGCCGCAGCTTCCGGCCGCCCTGCACGTGCAGGACCTCCTCCTGCGCGTCAAACCTGCCGGAGCAGACGCGCATAAACGCGATCCTGTCGCGGTGCGCCTTGTTCATGTTTGCCTGGATCTTAAAGACAAAGGCGGAGAACGGTTCTGTCTCCGGATCGATGAGACCGGCGTCCGATGTGCGCGCAAGCGGCGGCGCAGTCATGGAGAGGAAATAGTGCAGGAAGGTCTCCACGCCGAAATTCGTCAGCGCCGATCCGAAAAAGACCGGCGAGAGCTGCCCCGCGTCCACCTGCTGCTGGTCAAATTCCGCGCTGGCCCCGTCGAGCAGTTCGATCTCCTCCGTCAGCTTCTCCATCGCCTCCTCCCCGATAAAGGAGAGAAGCTCCGGCGAATCGAGCGGATACTCCGTCACCGTGCCTTCCTTTGTACCCTTTTCGGTATCCGTATAGGTGATCACGACGCCGCGCTGCCGGTCATACACGCCCCGGAAATTCTTTCCGGAGCCGATGGGCCAGTTGATCGGGCAGGTCGCGATGCCAAGCTCCTTCTCGATATCATCGAGCAGGTCGAAGGTATCATTGGCGTCCCTGTCCAGCTTGTTGATAAAGGTAAAGATCGGGATATGGCGCATCACGCAGACCTTGAAGAGCTTCCTCGTCTGCGCCTCGACGCCCTTCGAGGCGTCAATGACCATAACGGCCGAATCCGCTGCCATCAGGGTCCGGTAGGTGTCCTCGGAGAAATCCTGGTGGCCGGGTGTATCAAGAATATTTATGCAGTAGCCGTCATAATGGAACTGCAGGACGGAGGACGTCACGGAGATTCCTCTCTCCTTCTCGATCTCCATCCAGTCCGAGACCGCGTGCCTGGCCGTCGCCTTTCCCTTCACGGAGCCCGCCAGGTTGATGGCGCCGCCGTAGAGAAGGAACTTCTCCGTCAGGGTCGTCTTGCCGGCGTCAGGATGCGAGATGATCGCAAATGTACGTCTTTTTCGTATTTCTTCGGTGATGCTGTCCACGCGCTGCTCCCTTCTGAAAGTCAGAGTTGAAAGTCAGAGTTTAAAGTACTGAAAAGCCCTTTCCCCGTATACAGTCCTCGGCTTCCCAGATATCCTCTGTCCGCAGGATCATGACCGGCATACCGGAATCACGGTTGAACGAAAGATAGATGTAACTCACATTGATATTGCTCTCGCTGAAGGCCTTCAGGAGATTGTCAAGGCTCCCGACCTCATCTTTCAGCTCAATGCCCATGACGTCGTTCATCTGGGCCAGATACCCGGCATCCCCGAGCACCTTCTCGGCACGCACCGGATCCGAAACGATCATCCGGACGATCCCGTACTCCGCGCTGTCATTGGTGACCGATCCCCATATATTGATGTCTTTATCCGCCAGGAGCTGCGTGATCTTCTGCATAGCCCCCTTCTCATTTGCCGCAAAAATCGAAACCTGTTTCAGCATGCCTGGAATTATCTCCTTTCCCCATTCTGCTCCGGAACCTTATCGCCCTGAACTGTCTTATATTTTCCAAGAGAATACGGGGTGATCTGGTATACATAATAGTTGATCCAGTTTGTATAGAGGTTGTTCGCGTGTGACCGCCATAAAAGCAGCGGCCCCTTTTCCGGATCGTCGTCGATATAATAATTCTTCGGGACGGCGGCCTCGATCCCCTTCGCGATATCGCGCCGGTACTCATGGTCCAGCGTCACGCGGTCATACTCCGGATGACCCATCACAAAGATCTGTCTCCCGTCCTTCGACATGCAGAGGAAGACGCCGGCCTCCTCGGATTCGGCGAGGATGATGAGGTCTTCGCAGGCGGCGATATCGTCCCTGGCGACCTCCGTATAGCGGGAGTGCGGCGCGAGGAAGCGGTCGTCAAAGCCGCGTACCAGCGGGATCTTCCGGTTCTTCACTTCATGAAGGTAAAGGCCGGACAGCTTTTTCGGCAGCTTGCGCTTCTCAAGGCCGTAGTGATAATAGAGCGCGGACTGCGCGCCCCAGCACAGATGGATCGTACTCGTCACGCTGGACTTCGTCCAGTCGAAGATCTCACAGAGCTCATCCCAGTAATCGACCTCTTCGAATTCCATCTGCTCCACCGGCGCGCCGGTAATGATGCAGCCGTCAAATTCCTGGTCCCTGATCTCGTCGAAGGTCTGGTAGAATTTGTTTAAGTGGTTCATGGAGGTGTTCCTCGACCGGTGCGAAGCAACGGTCAGGAAGGTCACATTGACCTGGATCGGTGTATTGGAAAGGGAACGAAGGAGCTGCAGCTCCGTGTCCTCCTTCAGCGGCATCAGATTCAGGATCGCGATCTCCAGCGGACGAATCTGCTGGCTCTCCGCGCGGTCCTCATCCATCACAAATATATTTTCTCTCTCAAGGATCTCCCTGGCGGGAAGATCGTTCTGCACCCTGATCGGCATGAAGCTTCTCCTCTCCGGCGCCTTTGGCGGGGGGAAGCTTACACATCCTCCCCGAGCATGGCTATCAGTTCTTCTTCGGTAATGATCGGTATGTTCAGTTCCTTCGCCTTCCGGTTCTTCGAGGATCCGGAGGTACTATCATTGTTCATCAGATAATCGGTCTTTGCGGAGACCGACCCGCTCACGCGGCCCCCGGCTGCCTCGATGGCTGCCTTCGCCTCGCTGCGGTTCGCAAAATGCGACACGCTCCCGGTGATCACAAAGGTCTTCCCCGCAAGGGGCGCGCTCTCGTCCTGCCGCGGCCGTTCTACGTCGAGCAGCTTTAAAAGCTCCCGGTAAAGATCCAGGTTCCTTTCATCCGCGAACCATCCGGTGACCGACTGCGCGATCACGGGGCCGATGCCCTCCGTCATGGAAAGCTCCTCCGCGTCCGCGCTGCTGATCCTCTCCGGATCATAGTCAAAGGCGCGGCAGATCACCCTGGCGTTCGAGGCGCCGACGTTCGGGATCCCCAGGCCGTAGATGAGCCTCGGAAGCGTCGTGTGGGATGCCTTTTCGATCCCGGCAAGGAGGTTCTCACAGGATCTCTCCCCAAAGCCCTCCATCTGCGCAATTTTATCGCGGTGCTCATCCAGGCGGAAGATATCCGCAAAGCTGTGGATGAGTCCGGCACCGATCAGCTTCTCCAGCGTCATCTCGGAGAGGCCGTCGATATTCATGGCGTCCCGGCTCACGAAGAGGGTGAACGCCTTGATCTTTTTTGCCTGGCAGTCCGGATCGGTGCAGTGCAGTGTCTCCACGCCGTTTTCTGCCTCTATCGCGGTCCTTCCACCACAAACCGGACAGATCTCCGGGATCTTCGCCGTCCCGCTCCGGGTGAGGTTATCCGCGATCTGCGGAATGATCATGTTGGCTTTGTAGACCGTGATCACGTCCCCGGGCCCGAGAGCGAGCGACCGCACGATGCTCACATTGTGCACGCTGGCCCTGCTGACCGTCGTTCCCTCAAGCTCAACCGGTTCGAAGACCGCCACGGGGTTGATGAGGCCTGTTCTCGAAGGGCTCCATTCGATCTCCGTAAGCTTTGTCTCCCGCACTTCGTCTTTCCATTTAAAGGCCATCGAATTGCGGGGGAACTTTGCCGTCCGCCCCAGCGAGCGCCCGTATTCGATCCCGTCATACAGCGCGACAAGGCCGTCGGAGGGGATCTCCCAGGTGCCCACCTTCCGCGAGAACCAGTCAAGGACTTCATCCAGACCGTCCGCATCAGTCACGCGATACTCTACCACATTAAAGCCCTGCTTTGCAAGCCATTCGAATTCTTTTTCATGGGAATCTTCAAAGTCGATCCCCGGCGCCTGCACGAGTGAAAAGGCAAAAAAGCGCACGCTGCGCTGCGCGGTGATCTCATTGTTCAGCTGCCGTACCGATCCGCTGCACAGATTCCGCGGGTTTTTATACTTCGCGTCCGCGTCGGGAAGCTCCGCGTTGATCCTCTCGAAATCCGGGTAAGAGATCACCGCTTCGCCGCGGAGCACCAGCTCGCCCCGGTAGGGAATGCGCAGCGGAAGACCCAGGAACACCCTGGCGTTGTTCGTGATCACTTCGCCGATCTCGCCGTTGCCGCGGGTGACGGCCTTAAACAGTTCCCCGTCCCGGTACGTGAGGACGACCGTCAGTCCGTCCAGCTTCCAGGAGACAAGGGTCCGCCTCTCCCCGATAAAGGAGCGCAGCGCCTCCCGGTCCTTCGTTTTGTCCAGGGACAGCATGGGCGCGGCGTGCCGCTCCTTCGGGAGTTCATCCACCGCCTCGTACCCGACCTCCATGGTGGGGCTGCCGGAAAGGACCAGACCCGTCTTGGCCTCCAGCGCCTGCAGCTCGTCGTAAAGCGCGTCATATTCAAAATTGCTCATGATCTCGCTGCCCTGCTGATAGTAGGCTCTGGACGCCTCCCGCAGGATCCTTCCGAGTTCACGCATCCGGGCGATCTTCTGATCTTCGCTCCGCTTAGTACCGCTCATCCGTTCTCCTTTAGCCGGAGCCTGCCGGCTCCCTTTATCCATGATGATTTATCCCTGATGATCCTTCTCCCCAAGTTCCTCTAAAAGCTTCCGCGTCTCTTCGGGCGTAAGCTCTCTATAGCGCCCCGGGGCAAGATCCCCCAGAGCGATGTTCATGATCCGTACGCGCACGAGCCTTTCCACCTGATAGCCGAAGGCCGCGCACATGCGGCGGATCTGCCGGTTCAGCCCCTGCCGTAGGATGATCCTGAAGGATCTTTTTCCTTCCGCCCTGGCGGTGCACGGAAGGGTCGTCCGTCCGAGATCTTTCAGGTATACGCCCTTTTCCATGCCGGAAAGGAATTCTTTCGTCACGGGCCTGTCGACCGTCACCAGGTACTCTCTTTCATGTCCGCCCGCGGACTTCAGGATCCGGTTCGTCAGATCTCCCCTGTTCGTCATCAGGATGAGTCCCTCCGATTCCTTGTCCAGGCGGCCGATCCCGAACACTCTCTCCGGATAGTCCACGACATCCTCCAGCGTCCGGTCTCCCCATCTGCGGTCCGTTGTACAGACGACGCCGCGCGGCTTATTGACCGCCAGCAGGATCGTTTTTTCCTGCATCCGCACCGGCACGCCGTCCACGCAGACCGTCTGGCCCGGAAGGACGCGCTGCCCCGTCTGCCCCGCTCTCCCGTCGACCGTCACCCTGCCGGCTTCGATCATCCGGTCCGCCTCGCGGCGCGAGCACACGCCGGCGCCGGAAAGCATCCTGTTGAGGCGCACGCCTCTGTTTTCTTCATCCTGCATCCTGCATCTCTCCGCGGTACTGATAAAGGGCTGCCTGGGAGGAAATCCCCCGGCAGCCCCGTATTTCCAACTCGCATTCACGGCGGCAGCGACCTGCCGCCTCCGTCGCCCAAAATGCTTACTCGACGTCGGTCAGATACTCCATCCTCACATATCCCTCGATCGGCGTGCCGCTCAGGTCGCTGCTGATCTTTGCCCAGCCGTCGCCCGCGTCCTCAAGAACGGTGACTGTCGCTCCGGTGTAGACAGCGCCGAGGATGGCGCTTTCCGTGCTCGGCTCCTGACGGATGTTCAGGTCGTACATGGCCTTCTTCTCGCCGGAAACGGCCTCGGTCTCTTCCTCTTCATCCTGCGTCCCGTTCGCAAAGGAGCTCATGAACGCCGCGAGCTCGGGATCCGAACCGACCGCGGTCTCATACTTTGTATTGACCTCGCGGATAAGATCCTGCACGTCCGCGTCAGAGGAGATGGAGGAAATATATCCCGCGATCTCAGGATCCTCTTCGCGGTCCCCGACCTTCAGCGTTCCGTCCGTATCCGTGAAAAGATACAGCATGCTGAGGCTCGGAACAAGGGTGTCAAACCCGGCAAGCTTGCCTTCATAATACACATAGGTGACATAGGTGCCCGCCTCGGGTCCGGACTTGGAATACGTAGAGATGTTGTTATAGCTCTCCACGATATTATTGTCGAAAATGTTCTCCCTGACCGTCTCGTTCCAGGGGTTCACAATACCGGAGAGCGTCTCCTCATCCTTCTGCGCCGCCGCGTTGTAATAGCGGGTCACAAGGGAAAGGATCTCGCTGCTGTCCTTGACGAGCGCTTCCGGCTCCTCGGCCTGCGCTGTCGTCTCCGGGTTCGCTGCCGGAGCTGCGGGCGCTTCGGTCCCGGGCTCCGCGGGGACGCGCTCGGGCGTCGCGGAATCAGCCGTGACAGCGTTCTCCGCTTTCCTTTCATTCCCGCTTCCGGAACCTCCGACGAGCTTCACGATGCAGAAGATAATGACCGCGACCAGAAGCACTGCCAGTCCGAGCAGGATGTACCTAAGATTGTCCGATAACCACTCACGAAAATCATCAAGCATGTTCGTTCCCCTCCATTCAACAAAAGCCTGCCTTCAGGCAGACTTTTGAAACAGAATATGCCCAAACGCATCTGGAGGGATTCGAACCCCCGGCACGCGGTACCGGAAACCGCTGCTCTATCCCCTGAGCTACAGATGCACGATATTTGGAAAGCCCAAAATACCGAAGACATCATATCATATGTATATTCGCTTGTCAAACGCGAAAGCCGGGGGTAAGAACGCTCCGGGAGGGCCCGGGAGCCGCGGGATCTTCAGGGTCTACCGTGCCTGCTGCAGGACGGAAAGGCTCTTTGCCGACCTGTCATAAAAATAGATGCTGTCCGAGAGGACTTCCTCCGGCGCTACCTGCGAACTGTTGATATCCTCCACCATACGGCGCAGTCCCATGCTGTCGTCCGTCACGCTGACGGGAAGGATGATGCACTCATGGACCGAGCTCGGGAGCACATAATAGTCCTCCCCGAGTTTTTCCCCGACCTCCTTAAGGACCTCGTCCTCCGTGATCCAGACGGCACCGAAGCTCTTCTTCTCGTTGGTCAGCACATAGAGCGGGACCGGGCTCGCCTTCTGCTCCGCGATGATGCTCTGCGCGGTGGGGAAGGGATAGCCTCCGTCTTCCCGCCCGTCAGGCGCGCGCTCGAAGAGCCCGTCCGTCTTCAGGATACGCTCCTGATCAGACAGAGTTCCGCCTGCCGGATCCGCGGTGCCCTCCGCCTCCTCCATATCCCCGAGCATGGAGACCAGCATGTCCTCCATGCTGAGGAAGACCCAGGGCAGCGAGCGATAGAGGTTCTCGCGGCCCGCGTTATAGAGGTCCTCCTCCCGCATGCCCCACATACTGCGGTGTTCCTCGCGGATGAGGATGGCGGCGTCCCCGAAGCTGCTCCGCTCAAGCACACAGTAATAGACGATCGCCAGATCCTGGAACTCCCTGTGCGGAACGCCCATCAGCGCCTCCCTGTTCTTCGACCAGTTCACCAGGCGCGGGAACACACGCTTTTTCACACGCATCGGATCCGTAAAGAAGCTCACATCCACCTCCATGGCGCATTTGCCGCGCATGTAGCAGGAGATCATCTCATCCAGGACGGTGTCCATATCCATGCCCGCCTGGTATTTCCGGTAAAAATCCTGCAGATAGAGGACCGGGCTGATGCGCTCCCCCTTCTCTCTGATAAAGAGAGCGTCCAGGAATACGGCGTTGTTTTTGCGCACCCTGTCCCTTGTCACCGTTGTCTCTTTGCCCAGGCGCTCCCTGACGCCCTTCTCAGCCTCTTCCATAAATTCCCTGTACAGCATTCAGACTCCTTTCCGCCGCCGGCAGGGAACAGATTCGCTGGGAAATGCGCGCTCCGCCCATACCGGCCGCTCCATCATAGTGTAAAAAATGTGAGAAAACGGTGCGAAACGCACCAGAGAAATGTCCGGAGGCCAAAGCCCCGGAATTCTGAAGCCGGGGGAAGATAAGCTCCCGGCCGTGCACTAACTATAGCACAACAAAAAAAGCCCCGCAAGGAAGAAGGGCTCTTCCCGCGGGGTCAAAACTGCCGAATTTTTGCAACATTATGAGGACATCGGGCCCTGCATCCCGGTCCGGACGTTCTCGATCTGCCAGTCGATGGGCTCTTCGCCGTGCGCCGTAAGGAAGTCGTTCGCTTTCGAAAACGGCCTGCTCCCGAAGAAGCCTCTGTACGCGGAGAGCGGGCTCGGATGCGGCGCCTCCAGTACAAGGTGTTTCGGATTGTCAAGCATCGCCCGCTTGCTCTGCGCGGGCCTTCCCCAGAGCATGAACACGATGGGTCTGTCCTGCTCATTGAGGATGCGGATCGCCGCGTCCGTAAACTCCTCCCAGCCGATCCCCCTGTGGGAATAGGCCTGGTGCGCCCGCACGGTCAGCACGGTATTGAGCAGGAACACGCCCTGCTGCGCCCATTTTACAAGGCATCCGTTGTCGGGGATAGTACACCCCAGGTCGTCGTGCAGCTCCTGATAGATGTTGACCAGGGAGGGCGGGATCTCCACGTCCGGCTTTACGGAAAAGCACAGGCCGTGCGCCTGTCCGTCCCCGTGATAGGGATCCTGCCCGAGGATCACGACCTTTACGGAGGATAACGGCGTCAGCGTAAACGCGTTAAAAATATCGTCCGCGGGAGGATAGACCCTCGTCGTTTTATACTCCTGCATCACGGTCTTGTAGAGCTTCGCATAATAGGGCCTGGAAAACTCCGGCCGGAGCGGATCCAGCCAGTCGTTGCTGATCGCTGCCATCGCATCTCCTCACATACGCACCGGCACGCCGCGCTGCGCCAGGTACTCTTTCACTTCACGGATCTCCAGCTCTTTATAGTGGAACAGCGAGGCCGCAAGGGCCGCGTCGGCGCCTCCCTGCGTCAGCGCGTCGTAAAAATGACCGCAGGTCCCCGCTCCTCCGGAAGCGATCACCGGGACCGGAACCGCGTCCGCGACCGCGCGCGTCAGCGCAAGGTCATATCCCGCCTTCGATCCGTCGCAGTCCATGCTGGTAAGAAGGATCTCGCCCGCGCCGAGGCTGCAGGCCTTCCTGGCCCATTCCACGGCGTCGATCCCCATGTCGATCCTTCCGCCGTTCCTGTAGATATTCCAGCCGCTGCCGTCCGGCCGCCGCTTCGCGTCGATCGCCACGACCACGCACTGGCTCCCGAAGATATCCGCCGCGTCGCGGATGAGCTGCGGGTTCAGGATGGCCGCGGAATTCACGGAGATCTTGTCCGCCCCCGCGCGCAGAAGAAGCCTGAAGTCGTCCACCGTCCGGATCCCTCCGCCGACCGTGAAGGGAATAAAGACCTTCCGCGCAACGCTCTGGACCATATCCACGACCGTGGCTCTC
>CAJOLD010000047.1 GCA_905235435.1 uncultured Lachnospiraceae bacterium | reverse complement strand
TGTATGCGGTAATCCCTGTTACTATTTGTCTTTGTCGACTTGTATTATACAGGTAAATCCACGGGCCTACAAATCGGAGGTCATTACATATTGTCTTTAATTAGCTGGCGGGGGCGGTGACCGCGGGACCAGGGAAAAAGGCAGAGCAGTGCGTTCTTGGCATAATCCAGATTCGCACCGCACACGAAAGGAGCAGCCACCATGAAAAAGTTCAATAAATACGCATTCATTTTAGCTGCGGCGCTTTTTACCTTCGGGGTGATCACCGCCTGCGGACAGAGCGAGGAGGAAGAGATGCTGGAAGTCAATAATGTACGTCTCTGTGTTAAAGAAGCCGGCGCCGGCCCGGACATGATTCTCATCCACGGCCGGACGCTTTCCAAGGAAGCGATGGATCCGCTGTTTGATTACTACAAAGGTTCTTATCATGTTGTAAGCTATGATGTGCGCGGGCATGGGAAGACGGAATCCGACGGGGAATTTACACTGGACGATCTGGCGGATGATCTGGCCGGTCTGATCGATGCTTATGAGATGGAAGATCCCATTGTGATCGGCTTTTCCATGGGTTCCTACATTGCGCTTCGGGCAGCGGAAAGGTATCCGGACCTGTTTCCGGGCGTTGTTCTGATGGGGACGCGCGGAGAGCGTTCTTCTTCTCCGTTCCCGTCTACGGATGCCCTGGGAAGAGCGCTCGAGAGCTACGACAATATGACTGACGCGCCTGCGGTGACGGTGCCGGTCCTCGTTATGACGGGCGAATATGATGAGATCAACCCGCCGGAGGTGGGAAGAGCAGTGGCGGAGGCCCTGCCCAATGCGGAATTTAAGATCGTGCCGGATGCCCCGCATGAAGCGTATGCGGCAAATACCGCCTTTGTGCTCGAACAGATCGATGCCTTCCTGACCGGAATAGGCCGCTGACAGGCGCTGCCCGGCCGATGACGGGCCGCTGCCCGGCCGATGACCGGCGCGGCATTGGCTTCGGCAGGTCATAGAAGAATAGTCGCGACTTGCTTCTATCCCTGGCGGGGGCGGTGACCGCGGGCGAGTCGCGCGCGCACCGCGGGAACAAGTTCCTCGCGCACCGCGCACGGAAGTGGCGAGGGGAACATTGGCATGGCTTCCCGGCGCGGCATTTGCCCCAGCAGGTCACAGAAGAATAGTCGCGACTTGCTTTGATACCTTCCGGAATGCAGGTGCCGCGGGGAGTCGCGCGCGCACCGCGGGAACAAGTTCCTCGCGCACCGCGCACGGAAGTGGTCCAGGGAAGTAAAAAGCAGACCATTCTGGGAAATCCCAGGGTTTGCACTGCCCGGGTTTGCTCAGCAAATAAGAAAAAGCAGCGCAGTATGCGGATTTCGCACCACTGCACTGCCATATTTCAGAGGCTCGGCAGATCAATAAGCCTTTTTCTGAAATTGCACTGCCCCAAAAGCAGCGCGATTCCCAATATCACCCACAGTGCACTGCCCAGGTTTTCAGGGGCAAAATTGGTTTACGGACCGGCAGGTCCATGCAAGAAAAATGCACTGCCTGGAGGGCAGCGCACCTGGCCTGATATTCCAATATGCACTGCCAGACCCAAAATAGGCTTACGGACCAAATGGCTGATTTAGAAAAGTGGTCTGCCCGGCCCTTTTCAGATGGCAGTGCGGTAAGGCGATTCCCCCCAACTGCACTGCCTGGCTCAAAAAGGCAGGCAGTGCAGTTGGGCCTAAATCCATATCTGGTCTGCCCGGCGCGGCATTTGCCTCGGCAGGTCAATAAAAAATAGTCGCGACTTGCTTTATTACCTACCGGCAGTAAGCGGCCGCGGGACTAGGAAACAATGCCAGGCAGTGCAATTGGCCCTATATAGTAATCTGGTCTGCCCGCCGCGGCATTTGCCCCGGCAAGTCACAGAAAAATAGTCGCGACTTGCTTTGATACCTACCGGCAGCCAGCGGCCGCGGGACTAGAGAACAACGCCGGGCAGTGCAAATTGGCCATAATTCCAATTTGCACTGCCCGGTATTGTGTCTCGCGCGGCATTGAGCCTCGCGCGGTATTTGCACTGCCCGGCATTGAGCATTGGCGCAGCAACCCCTCCCCGGCCTTCTTGTTTTATTCCCCTCCCGGGATCACGGGGAGGCCGTTTACGGTCACGGTGTCTGTGATGGGGATGACCAGGCAGGGCCGGCCGTCGATGATCTTTGTCTCCACGAGATCAGCGCGGTCCGCGCTGATCTGCACGCGGATGTCGGGGGTGCGCACTTCGAGGCGGCGGGTGTCCATCAGGTTGGAGGCCAGGAAGGCCGCGTCCTTGCCGGCGCTTTCATCGAAGCTGGCCTCGAAGGCCTGCAGCTGCTGCGGGCCTGCGCCGCTTTCGGCGAGCAGTGTGCGAAGCTCGCCTTTGTGCAGTACGGGAGCCTCGGGCTCCTTTTTCTTTTCCTCCGTCAGCGCGTGAAGCGCGGTGTGGAGGTTTAAGGCAGTGTCAAAATCGCAGCTCTCCTCGAGGGCTTCCTGCACGATCTCCTGAAAGGTGTCTCTCTGCATCTTCGGGGAGGGCGGCAGCGCGCATCCGAGGATGGCGTCCGCGAAATCGAGGTACAGGGCCTCCGGGTTTTTGGAATAGTAGAGCAGGTTGTGGATGTCCGTGCTGCGGTCGTTGAAGGCCGGGAAGAGGAAGCCGAGCATCGGCGGGCGGGCCACCCATTCGCGGGTCAGATCGTGGAAGCTGCGGCGCTCCGCGTCATAGGAGAGCCCCGCGCCGGAGAGCCTGACGGGGCAGACCGCGCCGATCACAAAGTGATAGACTTCCTCCGAGGCGTCCTCAAGCTCCGTGTCATCCTTCGCGCGGCCGGGAACGTCGTAGGTCCCGCAGACGAGCAGAGTCAGGAGATTGTCCGATCCGGAACAGCCGGTGCAGGCCTCGATCACGCGGTCATAATATTGATCCACGAGATCCTCATCCTCCAGATCGCAGGCGCGCAGGCGCATCAGAAGATCCTGCGGCGCGCCGGGCTCCTCCGCCTCTGAGGGGAATTCCATATTCAGCATGTTCTTCTCCAGCGTACCGGAGAGGACCTTTCGGAAGAGTTCAAAGTACTTCGACATTTCACCCTCTTCCAGCGTGAGAAAAGGTGACGAGAACGTCGCCACCTTCCTTTTTTCTACATCTGAGTAGCAGCCGCAGATGCGCGTCAGCGCGCATCGGTCCGCGGTCAGCTGTTTCCTGATCTCTGCGATTTCTTTCTTATTCATACTATGAATTCAAACCCTTCTGCCTTCCTGATTTTCCCTCAGGCTTCTTTCTATTTCTGTTACCCAGCCTTTTCCTCAGGCTTCTTCCTATTTCTTCCCTGCCTTCCTACAGGCTCAGGCTTCTTCCTATTTCTTTCCCCGCCTTTCCCTCAGGCTCAGGCTTTTCCCTTCCTGTTTCTTTTCTTTTTCTCTTTGGGTTCTTTCTTTTGCGGCCCGGGGTACTTCGCCTCGTACGCGGTGATCAGCGCCTCCTCATGTTTGCGCTTCAGGCCGCTGACGACGAAGCGCATGACCAGGTCGTAGATGATGGCGAAGATGGGCACGCCGACGATCATGCCGACAAGGCCCCACATGCCGCCGAACAGCATGATGGAGAAGAGGATCCAGATGCTCCGGAGGCCGACCTTGTCGCCGAGGATGGCCGGACCGAGCAGGTTTCCGTCAAACTGCTGCAGCAGGATGACGAAGATCGTGAACAGCACGCATTTTCCGGGATTGACGGTCAGCAGCAGGATGATGCTGGGGATGGCGCCAAGGTAAGGCCCGAAGAACGGGATGATGTTGGTGACGCCGATGACGACGCTGATCAGTACGGTGTACGGCATGTTGACGATGGAGCAGAAGACAAAGCAGATCAGCCCGATGATGATGGAATCGAGGATCTTGCCGGAGATGAACCCGCCGAACACGCGGCTCGCGAAATGCGTCTCGTCGCGGATCCAGTCGGCTGCTTTGCGCGGGAACACACCGTAGACGATGAGTTTGCACTGCGCGATCAGCTGCTCCCAGCTTCCCATGACGTAGCAGGCGACGATGCAGCCGAGGCCGAAGTTCTTGAGGATCCCCATGATGCCGGCAAAGCTTGACGTGACGGTCGATACGATCCCTTCCAGGTTCGGAACGAGGCTGCCATTCAAAAAGTCGGTCAGCTTTGTGCTTACGGTCTGCAGTGACTCCTGCACAGCCCCGATTATTTCTGCGATCTGGGGGTTGTCGGACGATACTTCAAGACTGTTCGTCCAGTCGACCAGCCGCTTGTACGCGGCCGGGAGCTCCGCGGCGATGCGGGTGAGGCTGTTGACGACCTCGGGCAGGATCGCGACCAGCAGAAGAACGATGGCAGCGATCAGAATGAAGACCGAGCACAGGACGGAGATGATCCTGTTTACACGCGGATGATCTTTCTTTCCCACGCGGCATTCCAGTTTTTTAAGGCCCCGCTCGATGGCCAGCGCGAGCGGCCGCAGAACAAAGGCGATCGCGATGCCGATGATGAAGGGCTCCATGATGTTTGCAAACACCCGCACAGGCTTAGTGAAGGAGTCCGTGCGGAAAAAGAACAGGATGACCAGGCATGCTGCTGCGAGTGTCAGCAAAAACAGCAGAAGCTTCCGGCGATAGGCTTTCCAGGTTTCATCTGTCATATTTCTCATCCCTCCTGCCGGTTTCCGGTGCTGGTTTCATAAACCAATAAACCAACTTATTCCCAGTTCCGGTATCATAAACCACATTATTTCCCGGCTCCGGTCTCACAGTTTCATAAATCATAACCCAATTTATCCCCGGCTCCACCACTTTAAACCACCCCGGTTTCCGGCTCCGGTTTTGTGTTCATCATTAACTATATCCAATTATCCATATTTCGTAAACCAATTCCTCATATTTGTTGTCAATTTCTACTTGTAATTTTGATTCAGATGCATTAATATTATCTCGTAAGTGGAGTCAAGTGGTGAAAGGTGGAGCCTGAGTGTGGATTTGTGTGGGGCAAGTGGCACACGAGGGCGAGGATTACGTCTGGGATGTTCACTGGTGAGTACAATCATACATTGGACTCAAAAGGCAGGCTGATAGTCCCCCAGAAGCTTCGGGAACAGCTGGGTTCTGTTGTCAAGGTGACGAGGGGTCTGGATGACTGTCTGTATATGTTTACCATGGACGACTGGGCGGAATTCGAACTGAAGCTGCGGCAGCTGCCATTTATGCAGAAGGGCGCCAGGAGATTTCAGCGCTTCTTTGCTGCAGGTGCTACTGACTGTGAGCTGGACAAGCAGGGGAGAATCCTGCTGCCTGCACCGCTGCGGGAATTTGCTTGTCTGGATAAAGAAGTGGTGCTTGCCGGAATGCTCAACCGTGTTGAGCTGTGGAGCAAGGAGAAATGGACGGCTAACAATGCGTTTGACAACATGGATGAGATCGCTGCCATGATGGCAGAGCTTGGCATTACCATGTAAGTGACCCGCGGAAAGCGGAATGGAGTGGAATGACCATGGATTTTCATCATAAGTCGGTTTTGTTAAAGGAATGCATTGATTCTCTTTGCATCAGACCGGACGGCATCTACGCGGACGGTACCCTGGGCGGCGGAGGCCATTCCCTGGAGATCTGCAGACGTCTCTCCGATAAGGGGAGGCTGATCGGGATCGACCAGGACGGCGACGCGATAGAAGCGGCGGCCGGGCGGCTTTCAGAGTTCGCAGACCGGGTGACCATCGTGCGCAGCAATTACTGCGACATGCGACTTCGGCTTGCAGAGCTTGGAATAACATCCATAGACGGAGTCATTTTGGATCTGGGTGTCTCTTCTTACCAGCTGGACGAGGCGGACCGCGGCTTTTCCTACAGGGCTGACGCGCCGCTGGACATGCGAATGGACCAGAGGCAGCAGCTGAGTGCGAGAGATGTCGTAAACCTGTATAGTGAGACGGAACTTACACGCATCATCAGGGACTATGGGGAAGACAGGTTTGCGAAAAACATCGCGCACAACATCGTTAGGGCGAGAGCGGAAAAAAGCATTGAAACGACTGGGGAGTTAATTCATGTTATAAAGGAATCTATTCCCGCCAAGTTCAGAGCGAAGGAGGGGCACCCGGCCAAAAGGACGTTCCAGGCGATCAGAATTGAAGTGAACAGAGAGCTTGATGTTCTGCGCGATTCGCTGGACGACATGATCGATCTTTTAAACGACGGCGGAAGGATCTGTGTGATCACCTTCCACTCGCTCGAGGACAGGATCGTCAAGGAGTGCTTCAGAAGAAACGAGAACCCGTGCACATGCCCGCCGCAGCTGCCGGTATGTGTCTGCGGAAACGTCCCGAAGGGCAGGGTGATCACGAGAAAACCGATCATCCCGGGCGAAGAGGAGATGGAGGAAAATCCACGCTCCCAGAGCGCCAAGCTTCGTGTTTTTGAAAGAAGGATCACGGATCCTGAAAATAGATCAATAAGGCCGGGGATGCCAGCTTGGGGGCGGCAGACTTGACGGCTGAAGGTGGAAGGTAATAGAATGGGGAAGAGAAACTATCAATTGAGTTATGATCGGAGAGGCAGGAACCTTTCTGCCGGGACCGGCGCGTCCGCGCCTTATGTGGGCGGCACCGCGGTCAGGAATCTGGAGGTTTTCCCGCAGGAGGAGTTCTCCCGCGAGCCCAGCCGGAGCACGCAGAAGAACCGCGAGCGCGCGCTGCGCATGAATATGAGCTATGTGCTGTTCCTCGCGATCGCTGCGTTCCTTTCTGTATTTACCTGCATCAATTTTCTGAAGCTGCAGGCAGAGACGACCGCGAGCCAGAAGCAGCTCACCAGGCTTGAGATGAACCTGAGCGAGCTCAAGCTCGAAAATGATTCGGAATATAACCGCATCGTCTCCTCCGTGGATCTGGAGGAGGTGAAGACAGCTGCTGTGGAACGCCTCGGCATGACCTACGCGGTCGGAAGCCAGGTGCGCACCTACGACAGCAGCGCCGGAGATTATGTCAAACAGTTCATGGAAGTTCCCGCCGGCTGATCCTTGCCGGCGGTCCTTCCGCGGACTTTGCGGGCCGCGCCGGGGCGCGGCGTTCATGCGGTGTACTGAGGTGAAGATTTGGCAGATACACGCAGAAGAAAAAACAGAAGACAGAGATTTACCAGAGGAATGCAAATAAAGCTTTCGGCTATATTTGCTTTTATTTTATTAGCGCTTGCCGTTCTTCTTGTACGGATCACCGTCATTACTACGAAGGACGGCAATAAGTATGCCAAGGCGGTCCTTTCGCAGCAGACCTACGACAGCCGCAGCATCCCGTACAGGCGCGGGGAGATCCGCGATACGAACGGGATCATCCTCGCGAAGAGTGAGAAGCAGTACAATGTGGTGCTCGACTGCTCCGCGATCAACAGCCGCGACGAGCTTGCGGAGCCGACCATCCGCGCTGTCTCGGAGAGCCTCGGGATAGACGCTGCCCTCATCCGCGACCGGATCGAGAATGAGGAGACCGCGCAGAGCCAGTACCAGGTCGTCAAGAGAAACGTGACTGAGGAAGAGAAGCGGGCCTTTGAAGATTACATCTCCACCTCCCCGGAGCGGGACCTTACCCCCGAGGAGCGGGAGGAGCTCTCGCTGGTCACCGGCGTCTGGTTTGAGGAGAATTACACCCGTGTCTATCCCTATGACACGCTCGCGTGCAATGTCCTCGGCTGGTCCAACAATATCGACCAGGGCGTCTGCGGGCTGGAGCAGTATTACGACGGCATCCTCAACGGGACGGACGGCCGGGAATTCGGCTATCTGAACGAGGATTCGGAATTCAGGCGCACGACGATCGAGCCGGAGCACGGCAAGACCCTCGTGACGACCATGGATATCAATATCCAGGAGATCATTGAGGATAAGATCGCGGATTTCGAGGAGACCTACGGCGATCTCACCAAGCGTGAGAAGGGCGCGAAGAACATCGGCATCGTCGTGATGGATCCGAACAGCGGGGCCATCCTCGGCATGGCGACCAATTCTACTTTCAACCTGAACGATCCGCAGAATATGAGCGCGCTTTATTCCGGCTCGGAACTGAAGCGGATGGACGATCAGACCTACGCTGACGCGCTCCACGACATGTGGTCCAACTTCTGCGTGACAGACAGCTACGAGCCCGGTTCTGTTGTCAAGCCCGTCACGGTCGCGAGCGCGCTCGAGACCGGCTCCGTGCATGACGGCGACGAGTTTGTCTGCGACGGCTACCAGTTCATCACCGATACGCGCATCAACTGCGACAACGTCTACGGACACGGCGATGAGACGCTGGAGTACGCCATCGTCAATTCCTGCAACGACGCGCTGATGCAGATCGGTATGAAGTTCGGGATCAGCAATTTCTGCACCTATCAGCGGCTTTTCAATTACGGGAGCCTGACGGGCATCGATCTGCCCGAGGAGAGCCCCGGCGTTATCTATTCCCGCAACGATATGCATGAGGTCGAGCTGGCCACCTGTACCTTCGGCCAGGGCTTTACCTGCACCATGGTGCAGCACGCGGCGGCCTTTTCCACCGTCGTGAACGGCGGCTATTACTACCAGCCCCATGTGGTGAGGCAGGTCCTCTCCGCCGACGGGAGCGTGGAGAAAAATGTGGACGCGCTGGTCCTGCGCCAGCCCATTTCTTCCTCTGTTTCCTCTCTGGTCAGGGGATACCTGAAGACGGCCGTGCAGGAAGGTACCGGCCGCAGATCGCAGGTCCCGGGATACCTTACCGGCGGCAAGACCGGTACAGCCGAGAAGATCAATCCGGAGACAAAGACAAGGGCTACGGGCAAATATCTGGTCTCCTTCATCGGCACGGCGCCCATCAACGACCCGAAGGTGGTCATCTACGTGGTCGTGGACGAGCCGAACGTGCCCAATCAGGCGGACAGCTCCTTTGCGCAGACTCTTTTCCGCAAGTGCGCAACGGAGATCCTTCCCTACATGGGCATCTATCCCACCGAGGCGGTCGACCCCAGTCTGCTTTCCTACCTTGGCATGTCCGAGTCGGAGGTCGTGCAGGTGCCTGAGGGCGAGGAAGCTCCCGAGGGCCTGACGGAGACCTTCCAGTGCTTTGACAGCTACGGAAACCTCTTCAACAACGCCTATGTCAACGATGAGGGCGTGGTCGTGGATTCAAACGGGGATCCGGTCGAGGGCGCGTATGTGGACGAAAACGGCAACGTCGTGGACGGCTACTGGAACGTCATCGAGATCAAGTACAAACAGAAGAAGAGAGAGACGGAGGAAGTGCTGGATCCGGTCGCGGAGAACCCGGACATCGCCGCGCCGCCCGAGCAGATCGACGACGACGAGGGGACCACGTGGGACGGCATTACCAGCGAAGACCTTGCCGCGGAGCAGAGCGGCCAGACCTAACGAAGATACGGGGGTAACAGTTTATGTTCAGAGAAGTACAGACGATCCTTCCGCTGTTCATCGGTTTTATCGTGAGCGCGGTGCTTGGACCGGTCGTCATTCCCTTGCTGACGAAGCTTAAAGTGGGCCAGACGGAGAGGAAGGAGGGCGTGGAGTCCCACCTTCAGAAGGCCGGCACGCCGACGATGGGCGGCATTATTTTCCTCATCGCTTTCCTGGTGGCCTGCGCGTTCTTCATGGGATCCTACCCGAAGATCGTTCCCGTGATGGTGCTCACGCTGGGCTTCGGCATCATCGGTTTTGTCGACGATTACCTCAAGGTGGTGCTGAAACGGTCCGACGGACTGCTTCCGAAACAGAAGATGGCCCTTCAGATCGTGGTGACGACCATCTTTATCGTATGGGTCTGGATGCTGGACAGCAGCGTCCTGGAGATCCGCATCCCGTTTACCGGCGGGTATATGCTGCAGGGCATGGCGGTGAAGGTGATCGGGACGGCGCTGGCCTACTTTGTCATCATCGGCACCGTGAACGGCGTGAACTTTACGGACGGGATCGACGGCCTCGCCTCGAGCGTGACAAGCGTCGTGTGTGTCTTTTTCATCTCCGCTTCCTTCTTCCTGGGCGGAAAAGTGGAGCCTGCCGGCGCGGCCATGCTCGGCGCGCTTCTGGGCTTCCTTCTCTACAATTCCTATAAGGCACAGATCTTTATGGGCGATACCGGTTCGCTGGCGCTGGGCGGCTTTGTCGCCGGCATGGCGTACATGATGAACCTGCCCATCTATATCCTGATGATCGGTCTGATCTACCTCGTGGAGGTCCTCTCCGTGATCATCCAGGTGACCTACTTTAAAAAGACCGGCGGAAAGCGCATCTTTAAGATGACGCCCATCCATCACCACTTTGAGCTGAGCGGATGGACGGAGACGAGGATCGTGACCGTCTTTACCATCGTGACCATTCTGATGTGCGCCCTGGCGGCGTTCGGACTCTGATGGCGGGTAAGGAGCCCGCGGAATATGGCAGAAAGATATGATATGAATAACTTAAAGGGCAAAAAGGTCCTTGTATTCGGAGCCGGGATCAGCGGGACCGGCGCGGCCGAGCTTCTTGGCAGGGCCGGCGCTGACGTGATCCTCTATGACGGAAATACCTCTCTTTCGGAGGAGGATGTGAGGGAGAAGCTTCCCGCGGGATGCGGCGCGAAGATCGTGCTCGGCGAGATGCCCGCGGACCTTGCCGGAACGCTTGACCTTGTGGTCTTAAGCCCCGGTGTTCCCACCGATCTTCCCGTCGTGAACGGCCTTCGGGACGCGGGACTGCCCATCTGGGGCGAGGTGGAGCTCGCCTACGTGTGCAGCCGCGGCGACGTCCTCGCGATCACCGGGACCAACGGAAAGACGACGACGACCTCCCTGCTGGGGGCGATCATGCGCAGACACCAGCCCGAGGTCTTTGTGGTGGGCAATATCGGCACGCCCTACACGGGCGCCGCTCCCAAGATGACGGACGATTCCGTCGCGGTCGCGGAGATCAGCAGCTTCCAGCTGGAGACCACCCACAGCTTCCACCCGCAGGTGAGCGCGATCACGAACATCACGCCGGACCACCTGAACCGCCATCACACGATGGAGGAGTACATCCGCGTCAAGGAATGCATCACGATGAACCAGACGCCCGATGACACCTGCGTCCTCAACTACGAGGATCCGGTGCTCCGCGAATTCGGGGAGAGCCTTGCCGCGCAGGGCAAAGTGAAGGTCAGCTTTTTCAGCTCCGCCCGGAGGCTGGATGACGGCTTCTTCTATGAGGACGGGCGCATCTATATCGCCGAAGGCGGGAAGGCGGAGGAACTGATCGCGGTCAGCGAGCTGAAGCTCCTCGGCGTACACAACTATGAAAACGTGATGACGGCGTCCGCGATGGCCCATGCCTACGGCGTTCCTGTGGATGAGATCCGGGAGGTGCTGCGCGCCTTTACCTCTGTCGAGCACAGGATCGAATATGTCGCCGAGAAGAACGGCGTCATCTACTATAACGATTCAAAGGGGACCAACCCGGACGCGGCCATCCGCGCCGTGCAGGCGATGGAGCGGCCCACCGTGCTGATCGGCGGCGGCTATGACAAGGATTCTTCCTACGAGGAGTGGATCCGCGCCTTCGACGGGAAGGTGAAGCTGCTGGTCCTGATCGGCGCCACAAAGGAGAAGATCGCCGATGCCGCGCGCGCGTGCGGGTTTACGGACTTCTGCTTCGCGGACACCTTTGAGGAAGCGTTTGAAAAGTGCGTGGAGGCAGCAAAGCCCGGGGACGCGGTCCTGCTCTCGCCGGCCTGCGCGAGCTGGGATATGTTCAAGAATTTTGAAGTGCGCGGAAACGTGTTCAAGGAGCTGGTACACAGGCTGTAGAAGGCAGCCGGAAAAGTAGTTTTTTACAGGCAGGTGCGGGATGAGTACAAGGAGCAGGAAAAGAAGAGTAACGCGGATGCAGGCCGCGAGTGTCACGATCCTGGCTGTCGCTGCGGCAGTCCTGATCCTTCTTTTCGTGTTCAGAATGAACTCGCTGGAGATCGTCGGCGCTTCCCGGACCTCACCGGAAAAGATCGAGAATGATCTGGTCTACAACTTCTGGACAGGCAATACGGTCTTCTTCACATGGAAATATAAAGACGCGACAGCGGATTCCCGCGCGCCCTACCTCGGCAGCATCCAGGCGAAGATGAAGTCGCCGGGGACGGTCGTGCTGACCGTCACGGAAAAGAGGCTGCTGGGCGCCGTGGAGTACGGGAAACAGTTTGTCTGCTTTGATGATGACGGCGTGGTCCTTGAGATCGATGAGAAAAAGCCCGCGAACGTCCCGCTGATCGAGGGGATGACCGTGGACGAGCCGGCCCTCTACCAGAAGCTCCCGGTGGCGAACACCGCGCAGCTTACGGCGGTGCTGAGCACGTCGCGGCTTTTGGAGAACGCGGATCTCATCCCGGATACCATCCGCCTGGACGAGAACCTGAACATCACCGCGGTCTACGGAGATATCGAGGTGGAGCTCGGCATGAACGAGCTGCTCGAGGAGAAGGTCGCCTATCTCGGTTCCATCTATCCTTCCCTGAAGGACGAGACCGGCGTGCTGCATATGGAGACCTACACCGGCAACAATGAGTCCTTTACCTTCTCGCCCGGAAAGCCCGGCAGCGAGGAGACGGAGGAGGCGAAGGGCCTCGGGCCCGGAGGAGCGGCCGCAGGCATGGACCCGGAAGGCTCCCAGGGCGCGGTGCAGGAGGAAGCGCCGGAAGCCGTAGCGGGCCCCGTGTTCCAGGCCTTCGACGCGTACGGCAACCTGCACAACGACGCGCAGGTCGTGAACGGACAGGTCGTCGATTCGAACGGCACGCCCC
>CAJOLD010000046.1 GCA_905235435.1 uncultured Lachnospiraceae bacterium | reverse complement strand
GTACAGGAATATATCCGGAACCAGTAGCAAAAGGTTGTCCGGCATTCACCCACGCCCATGCGGTGCTTAGCTCCTATGGACGTGGTACTCTGCTATTTTTATAGATGATCGGATAAAGAGCGGACAGCGATGCCGGGAAGGTTTCGGGCATGTATTCCATCCAGAAGGCGTAGCCTGCGATGGAAGCGAAAACGCCCCTGCCGATGACGCCGGCGATATAGCCGATGGTCAGGCCGTTTTTGCGGTCTTTAAAGAAGCCGGAGAGTCCGAGAGCCGCGAAGGCAAACAGATAGTCACAGCATACCTGGATGAAGCTGAGGAAGTAAGGCTCCTGCAGGAACTGGAGGATACCATAGACCAGACCGACAAGGATGCCTGTGCCGGCGCCGTACCAGTTGCCGACAAGGACGATGAACAGCATGGAGAACAGGGTCACCGACCCTCCGAAGGGCAGGTGAAAGATCTTTACGAGAGAGCAGACGTACGCCAGCGCAATGGAAAGCCCGCAGAAAGCAAGCTGTCTTGCGGTAAACTTTCCTCTTTTGGAGAATTTGCCGGCGATGTAGGACGCGATGAGATAGACTGCTGCTGCCGCGATGATAAATACTGCATAGCCGGCCCCTGTAAGGCCGCCGTCGGCTGTGATGAGTGAAGACATAATAAAAACCTCCTGTTCCTGGCAGGAGGTCTTTTCGCTGATGGTTCTTCACGAATGATCACGAATGATCGGGACGGAATCTTTCTGTCTTTCCGTCTTTCTGACTTTCTAAGCTTCCGTCTTTTCGCCGTCTTTTCGCATTCCTAACGCCGGCATTGCCCGGTTCAGGTTCAAAGGGTCAGCGGCCGCGGCCGCACTCTCAGCAGTAGCTCCCCCTGCGATATTCTGTTTGTGTCGGCTTTTAGTATAATTTCAGCGACAGCGCCTTGTCAAGACGCCTTACAGAACCTTTTCAAGGCGCCTTACAGAACCTTTTCAAGGCGCCTTACAGAACCTTGTCGAGGCGACTTGCAGAAATTACAGAAATCTCTCGTCATAGACCGCGCGCTGTCCGCCCGTGTACGGGATCCGGCTCCTCGCGCAGATGACCGGCGCATGTCCGATGGTCTTTACCGAAAGCCGCACGGGGACCACGACCGGGCGGATGTGCATCCCGATGAGCGTTCCGCCGATATCGATGCCGGCCGCAGCGCGGGACCGGAGGCTTTCCACCAGTACGGCATCCTTCATCTCCTGATAGCAGACCGTTCCGAAGGCGCCGCCGGCGTGATTGGGCTGCGGGACGGCGTTGACCTGCCAGAGCCCGTACCGCTCCATCGTTTCGGTCTCCACGACCAGCGCCCTGTTGAGATGCTCGCAGCACTGCCCCGCAAGCAGGACGCCGCGCTCATCTAGCGCTTCCCGGATGCCCAGGTACAGCGCCCTGGCCGCATCGACGCTCGTACACGTCCCTATGCGCTCGCCGAGGACCTCGCTGGATGAACAGCCGACGACAAAGAGATCTCCCGCCTTCAGGCGGGCAGCCTCCGCCAGCTCACGGACCGCGTCCCTGCTCTCCTGGCGGATCTTCTCCTGAAATGTGCTGTCAAAATTCTCCACGGTAACTCTCCCTTCAGCAGATATATTTGCGGACCGGCGTCCTTGAGAGCGCCCCGGCGAACACCCAGGCGATCACCATGCCTACGGTGAACTGGACGATATTTCCCGGGATCGACATGAGGGGCACCACCCAGCTGCCCTGCATCACGGCAGCGGCAAGGTAATATCCCGCGGTCATCTCGAGACCGGCCAGCGTCATCGCCGCAAGCTCCGTCAGGCTCATGTGCCCGTTATCCGTGGTGGCGCCGCGCTTTTTCATATGCTCCAGCGCAATGCCCATCACCAGGCCCATCAGCCCTTTGATCACCAGGGTCCACGGAGCATAGTAGGCGTATCCGCCAAGGATGTCCGCGAGGGCGGAGCCGGTGCCGGCCGCGAAGGCCCCCGCCTTCTTTCCGAGGACGAGCACCGATACAAAGATCATGGCATCGCCCATGTGTACATATCCGTTTGAATAGGGCATGGGAATGCGGACGATCATGGTCGTGACCACGATCAGCGCCGTAAGCATGCCTGTAAGCACCAGATCGAAGGTGCGGTTCTTTCCCATTATCAGGCCCTCCTGTTACTCTTGCCGAATTACAGGAACCATGATACCATTGATCTGTATATTTCAAAATATACAATATTGAACTATTTTTTAAGTACAGTTTGGGGTATCAGGCGATGATCACACTCTATTCGACCGATTTTGACCGCAGAAGCGGCACTTCTCTTTATACACAGTTGTATGAAAAGATAAGGGGGGAGATCCTGAGCGGGAACGCCCAGAGGGGAGAACGGCTGCCTTCGCTGCGCAGCCTCGCGCAGCAGACCGGGCTTTCCGTGACCACGGCCGGACAGGCCTATGAGCAGCTGGCGACCGAGGGCTATATCTACAGCCGCCCCCAGTCCGGATACTATGTGGCCGAGCTGCCGCAGGCGGCTTTCGATCCGCCCCGGGAGGAACGGGAATTTGTGAAATATACCGCGCCGGCAAAGACCTGGCGGGTGGATCCGGAGGCCTTCGACTTCCGCGGATGGAAGCGCTGCGTCGACCGGGTCTACAGCGACTATCAGCATCTGCTCCTCACGGAGGGAGACCTGCGCGGCGAGGCGGCGCTGCGGTTCGAGATCGCAAAGTACGTCCATGAGGCCAGGGGCGTGCAGGCATCCCCGGAACAGATCGTGATCGGTTCCGGGACCCAGCAGTTGACCGGCCATCTCGCGCGGATGCTCCGGCAGCAGTCTCTTCGCCTGATCAGCGTGGAGGATCCCGGCTATATGCCCATCCGGCGCATGCTGCAGGAGGAGGGCTTTACGCTGGCAAAGATCCCGGTGACGGCTGACGGCATCGACCCGGACCGGCTGCCGGTCAACATCCCGTCCGCCGTCTACGTAAGCCCCGCGAACCAGTTCCCGACAGGCGCGGTCATGCCCATCGCCAGCCGCTGGAAGCTGCTGAAATGGGCAGCCGAAAACCACAGCCTGATCATCGAGGACGATTACAACAGCGAGCTGCGCTACTTCGGGCGGCCCATCCCTGCCCTGCAGGGCCTGGACACCGAAGGCTGCGTCATCTACATGGGATCGTTCACCTCGACCCTCTTCCCCGCCATCCGCATCAGCTACATGATCCTGCCCCCAACGCTGATGCCGGTCTTTGAAGAGACCCGCGCCGCCTATCTGCAGACCAGCTCCCGGACCGAGCAGCTGGCGCTCGCGCTCTTCATGGAGGACGGCTCCTACCACAAAAACATCCGGCGGATCCGGACCCTCTATGCCAGGAAGCTGCAGCAGACCGTGCAGGCCTTCCAGAAATACGGCGCCGGCAAGGTCACGCCGCGCGACACCCGCTCCGGGATCAGTCTCCTCCTCATGGAAGAGCCCGGCCTCGACGAAGCCGCCTTCTGCAAAAGGGGAATGGAGCTCGGGATCCGGATCGCGCCGCTCGAATACCTCGGCCCGAACGGGGAAAAGCACCTCATCCTCAACTACAACCAGATCCCCATCGAGGAGATCCCGGACGCCGTCCGGGCCCTCTGCGGGTAAGCAGGAGGCGGGGGACTCCCCGCCCCCGACTTAAAGTTCAGAGGATCTTCTTCCCGTCGATATAGTCCGCGTTCAAAAACCAGATGACTCTGTAATCTCCTGCGTGCGGCACTTGTGTCAGACGCCGATTATTGATATTCTAAATGAGCGGCCTGCGACAGGCTGCATATAAGAGGGAGGATCAGGATGATCTATACGCTTACCGCCAATCCGGCGATCGACTATCATATGGATCTTACCGCGGGAGGCTTTATCCCCGGCGCGATCAACCGGTCGGAGAAGGAAGAGATGTTCCCCGGCGGCAAGGGGCTGAATGTCTCGGTCATCCTTGCGCGGCTAGGGGCTAAAAGCACCGCCTGGGCGTTTGCGGCGGGAAAGACCGGAAAGCTGCTGGAGGCCCTCGCCGCCGAGAAGGGCTGCCGGTGCGACTTCATCTGGCTGCCGGAGGGCGAGACGCGCATCAACGTAAAGCTGGACTGCGCGCAGGAGACTGCCGTCAACGGACGCGGCCCGCTGCCCGGCCCGGCGCAGGAGGAGGAGCTTTGGCGCAGAGTGAAGGCGCTCGGCCCGGGGGACACGCTGGTCCTGTCCGGAAACCTGCACTCCGGCGCCGGAGACCTTTATGCGAAGATCTGCGGGATCTGCGCCGAAAGGCAGGTCCGCACCATTGTAGATACCGAGGGCGATGCGCTGCGCGGGACCTTCCGCGCGCATCCCTTCCTGATCAAACCGAACGAGGAGGAGCTCCTCTCTCTCTTCGGATACAGCGAAGGCAGTCCTGCGCTGCTGCGTGAGCTGATGAGCCGCTGCCGCGGTGAAGGCGCGCGGAACGTGCTGCTGACGAGGGGCGGCGAAGGCGCGCTCCTGCTTGCCCAGGACGGCAGGTTCTATGAGGCCCGCCTGCTGCGAAGGCGCGCGGCCGTCTCCACGGTAGGCGCCGGGGATTCAACGATCGCGGGCTTTCTTGCGGGGCTCGCCCGCGGGGATGACCTTGCGGACGCGCTGCGGCTCGCATGCGCTGCCGGATGCGCGACCGCCTACACGAAATGGCTCGCGGACAAAGAGGAAATAGAGGCCGCTGCCCGCGATATCGCGGTGAACTGACTTGGGACAGACCTTGCCGGACGAGCACCGGACGGCCGCCTTTTCGGGAGCCGCCCGCTCTTGACAAGCAGGGCACAGCTTCTTATAATAACTTGAAAACATATCTGCTTAGTATGATTTATCGTTTGGAAAGAAGTACTTCATGGACTGGACTTTTATTCAAAAATACTGGCCTGATTATCTGGAGGCAGCGGGCCTGACCCTGCGGATCGGAATCGCGGGCATCCTGTGCGCGGTCCTTGTCGGGATCTTCTGCAGCGCGGTCCTGTATTTTAAGGTCCCTGTTCTGCGCAGGATCGTTGCCGTTTATATCGAGCTGAGCCGCAATACACCGCTGCTGGTACAGCTCTTTTTCCTGTATTTCGGACTCCCGAAGATCGGCATCCGCCTGGAGGCGGGCACCTGCGGCATTATCGGACTTACCTTCCTCGGCGGCAGCTATATGACGGAGGCTTTCCGAAGTTCTCTGGAGGCGGTCGAGACCATCCAGTTCGAATCGGCGCAGAGCCTCGGCATGACCGGGGTGCAGACGCTCCGCT
This sequence comes from uncultured Lachnospiraceae bacterium, assembly GCA_905235435.1. Classification (GTDB taxonomy): domain Bacteria; phylum Bacillota; class Clostridia; order Lachnospirales; family Lachnospiraceae; genus CAMOKZ01. The sequence continues at coordinate 7,597 of CAJOLD010000046.1, read as the reverse complement.
TTGTGGTGCTCCCGCAGGCGCTGGCGACGTCGGTGCCGGCCGTGGTCGCGAACATCATCTTCCTGCTGAAGGAGACTTCCGTTTTCAGCGGGATCGCGCTGGCCGACCTGATGTATGTGGCAAAGGATCTGATCGGTCTGTATTATCAGACAGGCGAAGCGCTCCTGATGCTGGTCGCCGCCTATCTGATCATTCTCCTGCCGATCTCGATCATCGGGACTATTCTGGAAAGGAAGGTGCGCTATGCAGGATTTGGGAATTAGCATCCTATTTAAAGGCACCAACTTCCTCCGGCTGCTCGGCGGCCTGGGCATCACGCTGAAGATCAGCCTGATCTCCGCGGCGCTGTCGGTCCCGCTGGGGATCGCCTTCGGCATGTTTATGACGATCAAAAATCCGGTGACCCGGGCGATCAGCCGCATCTATCTGGATTTTATCCGCATCATGCCGCAGCTGGTGCTGCTCTTTATCGTATTCTTCGGGGCGACGCGGATGTTCGGCTGGAATCTTTCCAACGAATTCAGCGCGATCTTCGTGTTTGCCATGTGGGGGACCGCCGAGATGGGCGATCTGGTGCGCAGCGCCCTCATCAGCATCCCGAAACATCAGTATGAGAGCGCCGAGGCGCTGGGGATGACAAAGCTTCAGACCTATTTCCAGATCATCATCCCGCAGACGCTCCGCCGGCTCATCCCCAACACCATCAATCTGGTGACGAGAATGATCAAGACGACGTCCCTCGTGGTCCTGATCGGCATCGTGGAAGTGATGAAGGTCGGGCAGCAGATCATCGACGCGAACCGGTTCGAGTATCCGACCGCCGCGCTTTGGATCTACGGCGTCATCTTCTTCCTGTATTTCTTTACCTGCTGGCCCATCTCCATCGTGGCCAAAAAGCTGGAAGCCAAGTGGAAAAATTAGATTCAGACCGGAGACAAGAATAAGATGAGTGATATCGTTCTGGAAGTGAAAGATCTTGTAAAGGAATTTGACGGCGAGACCATCCTAAACGGCATCGACCTTCAGATAGAAAAAGGCGAGGTCGTCGTGGTCCTCGGACCGTCCGGCTGCGGCAAGAGCACCCTGCTCCGCTGCATGAACGGACTGGAGGAGGTCCGGAGCGGTCAGATCCTGCTCGACGGCGAACCCGTTGAGAAGGGCGCGCGCAATATTTATAAGATCCGCCAGCGGATCGGCATGGTCTTTCAGAGCTATGACCTTTTCCCGCACAAGACGATCCTTGATAACATCACCCTCGCGCCGATCAAGGTCCAGAAGCGGAACAAAGCGGACGCGGAAAGGGAGGCGAAGGAGCTCCTGGAGAGAGTCAACCTTGCCGAAAAAGCGGACGCCTATCCGAGACAGCTCTCGGGCGGGCAGAAGCAGCGTGTCGCCATCGTGCGCGCGCTCTGCATGCATCCCGAGATCATGCTCTTTGACGAGGTGACGGCGGCGCTGGATCCGGAGATGGTCCGCGAAGTCCTGGACGTCATCCTGGAGCTGGCGAACCAGGGGCTGACGATGGTGATCGTCACGCACGAGATGTCGTTCGCGAGGGCCGTGGCCGACCGTGTGATCTTTATCGACGACGGGAAGATCGTCGAGGAGAATTCCCCGGAACAGTTCTTCACCAGCCCGAAGACGGACCGCGCGAAGGCCTTCCTGAACACCTTCGAGTTTGAGCCCGCGCGGCATAAAGAAGCGGAGTTCAGTATCTGAGCCGCGGTGACCACAAATAACAGGCTGAGGACGGAAGCTGTCACGCCAGTTTTGGCGCGGCAGCTTTTTTTGAAAATATTCGGGAAAAATAAGTGTTGACATGACCGGAATTCGGTGCTATACTTCTCGCATATAAAACCTATATGACAAGTATGTTTTAGGTAGATCAGGAGGAATTACCATGAAAAAGAGTTTATTGATCGCTGCTGCCGCTGCACTCAGCCTTACACTTGCACCCGCTGCTTTCGCGGAGGACGTTCCGTACCGCACACTCGATGAGATCGTCGAGGACGGCACCATCCGGATCGGCGTCTTCAGCGACAAGGCCCCCTTCGGCTATGTCGATGAGAACGGCGACTATCAGGGCTACGACGTATACTTCGCAGAGCGTCTTGCCAAGGATCTCGGCGTTGAAGTTGAGTACACTTCGCTGGATCCCGCAAGCCGTGTCGAGTACGCAGCTACCGGCAAGGTCGACGTCGTCCTTGCAAACTTCACCGTAACGCCGGAGCGCGCCGAACAGGTCGACTTCGCGCTTCCGTACATGAAGGTCGCTCTTGGCGTCGTATCTCCCGAAGATGCGCCCATCAACGATATCTCCGAGCTTGACGGCAAGACCCTGATCATTGTCAAGGGCACCACCGCCGAGACCTATTTCACCGAGAACGCACCGGACGTTAAGCTTCAGAAATATGACGCATACGCGGAAGCTTACAACGCACTGCTTGACGGCAGAGGAGACGCCTTCTCCACCGACAACACCGAAGTCCTGGCCTGGGCTCAGGTCAACCCCGGTTTCGTGGTAGGCATCGACTCCCTCGGCAACCTCGACTCCATCGCGCCGGCAGTCGCAAAGGGCAATGAGACCCTGCTGAATGCCATCAACGATGAGATCGCTGCCCTCGGCGAAGAGAACTTCTTCCATGCCGATTACGATGCTACCCTCGCGGATGTCTACGGCGATGCCGCGGATCCGGAAGCTCTGGTCGTCGAAGGCGGCGTCCTTGAGTGATCTGTTTTAACCAATTGCCATTCTCCAGAAATTGTTGCCATAGTTAAAAGAAGGGGCGCCGCGTAAACGGCGTCCCTTCTTTATGTGTATCTGTATGTATCTCTGTTGATTTTTAGTCAGCCAGTTCAGCTGCGGCGTAATCGTTGCTGTTGATATTGCTCAGCCATACCGAACCGTCTTCATCGGAGACTGCCAGAGCGGCGACCTTGATCGGCGCGGAACCGAGGTTCGTGTTGATGGTAAGGGTCCCGCTTTCGCTGTTTCCGTTTTCAGGAGCAAGGGCCTCACCGTCAAGGACTGCCACGATGTTGTCGGAGGTAAAGTCAGCGTCTTCGCCGTATGCTACGAGGATGGCTGCGAGGGTGGCTTCCTGGCTTCCCAGGTTGGTCACGGACCAGTCACACTTTATGACCTCGTCATCCAGGTTCCAGCCTTCCGCCAGCTTGACGGTCAGGGCCAGGTCTACAGGAGACTCCGCAGTGCACACGCCCTTGAAGTCTTCTTCAGGGACAGAGGCGATCCATGCGTTTACAAGAAGGTCGATCTCGGACGGGAGGATCTTGCCGGCCTCAAATTTCGGTTCTTCCTCTTTGATCTCATCGTCTTCCCCGGCATCTTCAGCCTGGGCTGCTTCGGTCTCGGCAGCTTCCGTCTCGGTCTCTGCCTCAGCAGCTTCCGTCTCAGTCTCTGCCTCAGCAGCGACTTCCTCATCTTCAGCGTCCACAGACATCGCGTATTCCAATTCAGCCTGTTTTGCTTTCTGATACTCGGCATCGTAGAATGCCCCGTACGCGGCATCCAGCTTCGGGCCGTAGATACCGTCGGCGTTGCCTGCGTCGAAACCAAGGCTGTTCAGCATCTGCTGCACGGCGCGGACATCATCGCCTCTCCGGCCGCTCTCCAGCACAGGTTCTGCCTTGATGGTCTCATGTTGTTCAAATCCGCACTCTTTGCACTTGCGGGTGCGCTCGCCGTCATCATTTCTGGTCGCCGGCGCCTCGATGGTCCAGGGACCGAAATCATGCTGCAGGGCTTTGAGGGTCTGCGGCCATGCAACGCCGTCTGCCGTAAATCCCTTGTCTGTCTGGAATTTCATGACCGCCTGCTCGCTGCCGCCGCCGAAGATGCCGTCTACACCTTCCTGATTCAGGTAGTTCTGATCTGCCAGCAGCTGCTGCATTTCCTTCACTTCATCGTTCCTGTCGCCGCGGCGAAGGGTCCCTTCGGGATCGAAGCTTTCCTCATCCGTCGTAAATCCGCAGACCTTGCAGACCTTGCAGCGTGTTCCGGCGGAGTGATCGGTCGCCTCTACGATGATCTTCTCCTCAAAATCATGAGGAAGCTTTTCGATGGCGGATTTTTCTGTAAATCCGCAGACTGTACAGGTACGTTCCTCCTCGCCCTCTTCGGTACAGGTCGGCTCCCTCAGGATCTTCCAGTCACCGAAGGTATGCGGGAGCTTCTGAATAGCGGTCTTTTCTTCAAATCCGCAGACCTGGCATTTATGCACCTGCTCGCCTTCCGCAGTACAGGTCGGCTGTTTGATAACGTTCCAGGATCCAAAGGTATGCGGCACTTTTGCCACAGACTGTGTTTCCGTCTTTCCGCATCTTTTGCAGGTCCTCTGCTGCTGGCCTTCAGCGGTACAGGTGGGCTGTTTGGTGATCTTCCAGCTGCCCCAGTCATGTCCTAAAGGCGGGATATCAACAGCCTGCGCAAAGCCGCAGATCTTGCAGACCTCCATCTGCATTCCGCCGCTCGTACAGGTCGGCTGCTGTGTGATCTCTTTCTTGCCAAACTGGTGATGGCAGAATTCCGGCGGCATCGTGTTGGAAACATACTTCATAACGACGTAGCCGTAACCGTCATATTTGCCTGCAAGCGGGACCGCGCCCCATTTGTCGGTCGACTTTTGGTCATCGATATAAAAGGCTTCCCCGCCGGCGATGGTAAAATAAACATCGGAGTCCGTATCCTTCTCCTCAAAAACTCTCAGCTGCGCCTTGTTTGAATAGACCATCCTCTCTTTTGCGAACGTCGGGATGGCCATGACCATCGTGATCAGCATCGCCAGTATGACGAGCGGCAATAAACTGTGTTTCTTCATTTTTTCTCTCTCCTTTCTTTGCTTTGTCAGTTTCTCTCTCAGGGTTTTTTATGGTTTCGTCGTTCTTGGTTCTTGTCCTTTGTTTCATTATACGATGTTTATCCCCTGAGGGATAACATATTTTCAAAAAAAGAAAGCGGCGATCCGCCGCTTTCTGTAGCCTTTCCTTATTCCTTTATTCCGCCTTCATCACGATCCTTATCCGCGTCCCCAGAGACGGGCGGGCGAGGACTTCAAAATATCCCCCGTGCTTATCAATGATCCACTTGGCAATGGAAAGCCCGAGGCCGGTCCCCTCGCTTGACCGCACCTCATCCGACCGGTAGAACCGCTCAAAAATGTGCGGGATCTCCGACTCCGCGATGCCTGCGCCGGTGTCCTGGACCTGCAGGTACGGGGCGCCTTCCTCCGTCCGCCCCGCGGACAGGATGATCTCGTCGCCCGGCTTCGTATATTTTGCCGCATTGTCCGTCAGGATGCGCACGGCCTGCTTGAGCAGCCCGGGGTCCGCCGTGAGCGGGATCTCCCCGTCCGGGACCTGCAGGCGGTAGACGTGGTCCTCGTCGATCATGAACGATTCTTCATAGACCTCGCGCATCAGCGCGCAGGCGTCGATCCGTTCCAGCTCCAGGGTCGTCTTTCCGCTGTCGCCGCGGGCAAGGAAGAGGAGCTGCTCGACCAGATGATTCATATGGTCCGACTCGTTTTTGATCGCGGCGATCCCTTCCTCCAGGATCCGCGGATCCGACTTGCCCCAGCGGTCCAGCATCCCGGCGTAGCCCTGGATGACCGCGATGGGCGTGCGGAGCTCATGCGACGCGTCGTTGACAAAGCGCGCCTGCTGCCGGTAGGTGTCCCTCATGCGCAGCAGCAGATTGTTCATCGCCGCCTCCACGCCGGTCAGGTCCGTATCGTGGAAAGAAAGCGGCATATCCTCGGAGTACTGCCCGGGCTGGATCTTTTCAATGGCCTCCTCGATCTCCTGATATTTATCCTCGGAAAAGGTCAGGCGGGACAGCTCGTCCGCGCGAAGGGCGATCTCGTTGATGGGGGACAGGATCCGGCGGATCCGCTTATCCTCCCCGAAATATCCGAACATCTGCCCGATCAGCTGCAGCGCGAACAGGATCGCGCACGCAGCGATGATGACGATCAGTACCTTCCCGAACTCCTCCTGCATCAGCAGCTTTCCTTTCGGGGAGGATACACGGTAGACGAGCATGCGGGTCTTCTCCGCCCAGATCAGGCTCCGCTGGTTCTCCGGCACGATGGCTCCGAGCTTCGCGTACTCCCGCTCCGCGCACCACCCGATGCAGGCGAGCACGAAAACGATAAGGTCCGTCAGAAGATACCGCCACAGCTGCCCGCGGATCCAGTGCCAGTGCAGTTTGCGGGTGATGGAGGACATCCTCTTTTGATGCTCCGCCGGCCTGCGCCGTCTCTCTTCAGCTTTCTTCCTGTCCTTCGCCTTCTTCTGTTCCGGCGTTTTCTTCTGATTTGATGACATATCCGACTCCCCTGACGGTGTGGATCATTTTAATATGGAAAACATCGTCGATCTTCGACCGGAGATAGCGGATGTAGACGTCCACGATGTTCGTCTCCCCGACGAAATCATATCCGCAGACCCTGCTCAGCAGCGTGTCCCTCGACAGGACGATATCCCTGTTCTCCAGCAGTGTCTTTAACATCAGGAATTCCCGGTTGGTCAGGAAGATCTCATGTCCGGCATAGTGTACGGTATGCGCGGGGTCGTTCAGCTCCAGCTGCCCCCAGGCAAGGACGCCCTCCCGGGCCGCCGGCGCCTTCTGCTCCTCCGGCTTCTGCGCGCGGAATTTCAGCGCCACGCGGATGCGGGCCAGCAGCTCCTCGATGGCGAAGGGCTTGGTGATATAATCGACCGCTCCTGCGTCCAGCCCGGAGACCTTGTCCATGACCGCGTCCCTTGCCGTCAGCAAAATGACCGGCACGTCCTTTTCCTTCTGCAGGCGCCGCAGCACCTCAAGCCCGTTCAGGCCGGGAAGCATGATGTCGAGCAGCACCAGGTCGAAAGATTCCCCCAGCGCGATCTCCAGCGCTTCCCGGCCGTTGCCGGATTTTTCCACTTCATATCCTTCATGGAGAAGCTCCAGCTCGATAAAGCGGGCCAGCTTCTCCTCATCCTCCACAACAAGAATCCGCATACTCATCTGCTGTTATTTCTCCTTATTCCTGTCCCTGAAGCTCTCCGTCACATCATCGGCCAGCTCGCCGGCTTTTGACAGGATGCTGTTCGCGGCGTCCGTATTCTCCGATCCGTCATAGGACCTTAAGGAGAACCGGAAACCGAAGAGCAGGGCGATGACCGCCGCGGGCAGGATGATCTTCCACAGGATGATGACCACGATCAGCGCGACCCACGAAGGCATCTCGAACATCTCCCTGTCATGCCTCCTGATCCTGAAGGAGGTCCCCTTCACGAAGCGGACCGTCTTTCGGATGATGCTCCGCAGGCTTCCGGAGAAGGAGGGCGCGGAATTCTTCTGCTCCTCGACCTTTTCCGATACGCTGACGTACGCCTTCTGCTGCTCATGGCCGGAGGTCGAATACACAGTCTGCTCCGGCTTCCCGGTCTTCCCCTGCTTTTCAAGGAGGACCATCGCGTCCAGGAGATCCCCTCCGCACGCGTCGAGCGCCGTCAGTGCCTCCTCATAGGAGACCTGCGCGCTGTTCCTCAGCCGTTCGACTTTCTCAAGCTTATCCATGATCATTTCCTCCTC
>CAJOLD010000045.1 GCA_905235435.1 uncultured Lachnospiraceae bacterium | reverse complement strand
CTGGGATATGAGCAGCTGCAGACACTGATCGATCTGATCGTGACGTCTGTTGAGCCGCAGGCGGTCGAGCTGCTTGCCACGAGCTTTCCGTGCTTTACGGAAGGGGCCGCGAACGGCGATCTGGGCACGGAGATCGGCCTGTATATCTATTATGAGGAAGGGGATCAGGATGGTTTTAAAGAGCACGCGGACACCGCGCCCGGTTCCTTTGCCTATGTCACAGGCACCCCGTTCTATGATCAGGATACGCAGGAGCTGGACTACAGGTATCTGATCTGCATCGATGCGGAGACGCTCACCACGACCGATGATTCAGGCAGCCCGGTGCTTGATCTGGACGGTGACGCGCGAATCCAGCTGGATACGACCTTCTGCCATGAGCTGTTTCACGCGTTTATGGATGATTACAACCGCGTCGGCATGTCCGGGTATATCGATTATGAGGCCTATATCTATTCGCCTGATGAAGTGATCACCGAAGAGGAGGGAGATGTGCTGATCAGCGAGACCGAGTTCCCGGAATGGTTCGTGGAAGGCCTTGCCGGATGCGTCGGAAACATCTATCCCGCGGACATTGATATGTTTCATGAATATCATTATGACTTCGATTCAGAGGAGTATCTCGATACCTGTACCAATGATCAGGTGCTGAAATTCTACGTCACGCAGGGTTATTGGGAGGAGTACGGCGAGGACAAGTATGATCTGGATTCTTCGTCCGAGGACAATTCGGACGGACACGTGAACGGGTCCACCTATGTGACCGGATATATGGCATGCCTGTATCTGGCGGATCTGGCTTATCAGCAGCAGGAAGGAGCCCGCGCCGTAACATTTGATGAGAACGGTGAGATCGCAGAGATCTCAAGCGAAAAACTTCGCGAGGGCATCAGCATCATCCTTGCCCGACTGCACGACGGGGATACCCTGGATGAGGTGATCGAAGACATCTCCGGCGGCGCTTTCGCCGATACGGCAGACTTTACAGCACGCTTCATCGAGGGAACCTGCGACGATGAGACGCAGGTCTGGTCAGGCGATCCGGATTCGCTGTCCTTCTGCGTGGGGTACCTGAATTATATGAGCAGTCTGGACGCACAGGATCCGGACACGCATCCGGCAGGATCCCTGCTGATGGAAGACTTCGGCTCCACCGAGCGCACGCCGCTTGTAAAGGATCAGAAGGCATCCTCCGAGCTCTACAGGATCATCGAGCAGAGCACCCTTACCGACTCAACGGTCGGATTTGAAAAAACGAAAGATGGCGGAAAATCCTACAGCGGACGGGACGGCTTCGAAGAAGCCGTGGCGCAGTTCAAAGAAAATCAGGAATAGTACCGGAAAAAAGCCGGAATAAAGCCGGAAGAGAAGCCGGTTTCTCTAACAGAACACCGGATACGAAAAGAGGGGGCGCTGCCCCCTCTTTTTAAGTGCGCCCGGCGGCGCGTGTTTCTGCTGTTTTCCTTATCGGTCTTCCCTGAAGTACGGCAGGCCGAGGCTTGCCGGCGGCTGATCCTCTTTCTTTTTCTTGAGGCTCGAGATGACGAGCACGAGGATGGTCACGATGTAGGGAAGCATCTTGAAGATCTCCTGCATCGATGAGCTGAGGGGCACGTAGGCGAACAGGATGTAGAGTCCGCCGAAGAGGATGGAGCCCCAGATCGCGCGCGCGGGTTTCCAGAGGGCGAAGATGACGAGGGCTACGGCCAGCCAGCCGCGGTCGCCGAAGCCGTTGTTCTGCCAGGTGCCGCCCAGGTACTCCATGACGAAGTAGAGGCCGCCGAGTCCGCTGATCATGCCGCCGATGCAGGTCGCGAGGTATTTGTACTTCGTGACGTTGATGCTGGCGGCGTCCGCGGCCGCGGGGTTCTCACCGACCGCCCGCAGGTTGAGGCCGCTCCTGGTTTTGCCAAGGAACCAGGCGGCGAGCAGGGCGATGACGATGGCCAGGTAGGTCATGAAGCCGTAGGTGAAGAAGATCTGGCCGACGATGCCCAGATGATCCGAAAGGAACGGGATCTTCGTGCGGAAGGCCTGTCCTGTCGTGTAGACCGTGATCTGGCCCGCGGTGCCGAGGATCTTCGAGAAGGATCCGCCCAGGAAGTTGCCGAGGCCGACGCCGAAGGTGGTCAGGGCAAGGCCCGTCACGTTCTGGTTCGCCCGCAGCGTGATGACGAGCACGCTGTAGATGAGCGCGCCTGCCAGCGCGAACAGCAGGCTGAAGATGACCGCGAACAGGATGCCGATGCCGCCGATGGGGTTCTCGGTCCCTTTTTCATAGATGAAGGCGCCGGTCAGGCCGCCGATGGCGCCCATGTACATGATGCCCGGCGTGCCCAGGTTGAGGTTGCCGGATTTCTCGGTGAGGATCTCGCCGGTCGCGCCGTAGAGGAGCGGGATGCCCTGCGTGATCGCCTTCTGGATGAAGGTGACAGAAAAAATTCCTTTGAAAACTGCCCAGAGAAAATTCATGCCGTTTCCTCCTTTCCGCCCTTCCGGAAGACGAGCTTATAGTTGATAAAGAACTCGCTGCCGAGGATGAAGAACAGGATGATGCCGGTGATGACCTCCGACGCGGACTCGTTCAGCTGGAACTCGCTCGCGATCTGTGTCGATCCGTTGCCCATAAAGACCAGGAAGAAGGAGATCAGGATCATGACGAACGGATTGAACTTCGAAAGCCAGGAGACGGTGATCGCGGTGAAGCCGCGGCCGCCGGCCGTGCTGGTGGAGATCGTGTGCGAGGAGCCGCTCACGAGAAGGAAGCCGGTGAAACCGCAGATGGCGCCGGAGAGGGCCATGGTGCGGAGGATGACGGTCTTCACGTGGATGCCCGCGTACCGGGCGGTGTTCTCGCTCTGTCCCACGACGCTGATCTCATAGCCGTGCTTCGTGTATTTCAGGTAGATATACATGAAGATGGTGATCGCCAGGACGATGATCACGTTGATGCTGTAGTTGAACTTGCCGAAGACATCCGGCAGGAACGAGGTCGAGATCCATCCGGCCTGTGTCTTCTGGTTGATGGTGCCGATCGTTCCGCTTCCCTTCTTGGCCTCCCAGACGATGCTGAAGAAGGCGGTCAGCTGGATGGCGATGTAGTTCATCATCAGCGTAAAGAGCGTCTCGTTCGTATTCCAGTGCGCCTTGAAGAAGGCGGGGATGAGGCCCCAGATGAGGCCCGCCAGGATGCTGACGATGACCATGGCCGCGAACAGGACGAAGGTGGGAACATTGCCGCCCCAGTAGCGCATGACGGCCGCTGTCGCGATGCCGCCGACCAGGATCTGGCCCTCCGCGCCGATGTTCCAGAAGCGCATCTTGAAGGCGGGGGTGATGGCCAGCGCCGTTGCCAGCAGGATGCTGGTGTCGCGCACCGTGTTCCATGTGCGGCGGCCCGTGCCGATGGCGCCGTCCACGAGGCTGCGGTATACGGCTCCGGGATTGCTGTGCGTCACGGCAAAGATAAAGAGGGCGCACACCACGAGGGAGAGGGCGATCGCCGCCGCCCAGATAAAGATGCACTGCATCAGCGGGATGTTGTCTCTGCGTTTGATACGTACGAAGGGTTCTTTCTCTCTGCTATGCATCCTGCACCTCCTTTCCGGTTTCCTGTCCGGCCTGCGCTTCCAGCGCGGGCTCCGCGCCGTGGCGGGTCATGAGCAGTCCGATCTCTTCCTTCTTCGCCGTCCGCGCGTCCACGATGCCGCTCACACGGCCCTGGCAGAGGACCAGGATGCGGTCGCAGAGCTCGAGGAGGACGTCGAGGTCCTCGCCGACAAAGATGACGGCCACGCCTTTCTGTTTCTGTTCGTTCAGCAGGTTGTAGATCGTATAGGATGTGTTGATATCAAGGCCGCGCACCGCGTAGGCGGTCAGCAGGAGCTTCGGGGCCAGGGCGATCTCACGCCCGACCAGGACCTTCTGCACATTTCCGCCGGAGAGGCGCCGGACCGGGTAGTTGATGCCGGGGGTGACGACCTCCAGCCGGTCTTTGATGTCCTCCGAGAGGTTCCGCGGCGGGGCCTGCTCGAGCAGTCTGCCGCGCCCGTTCCGGTAGCTGCGGATCATCATGTTGCCGGGCATGCCCATGTTGCCGACAAGGCCCATGCCCAGGCGGTCCTCAGGGACAAAAGCAAGGGAGACGCCCATCTGCTTGATCTTCAGCGGATCCTTGCCGAGAAGTTCTTCCGTATCGCCGGTCTCCGGATCCGTAAAGAGGATGCTTCCCGTGCCGGCCTGCAGTCCCGCGATGGCCTCGAGCAGCTCCTTCTGGCCGCTTCCGGCGATCCCGGCGATGCCGAGGATCTCGCCGCTCATGGCGGTAAAGGAGACGTCGTCGAGGGCTTTCACCCCGTACTGGTTCAGGCAGGTAAGGTTCCTTATCTCAAGACATTTCTTCGGGTCGACGGGATCGGTCCGGTCGATATCGAGAACGACCTTTTCGCCCACCATCATCTCCGTGAGGCCCGTCTCGGTGGCTTCCGCGGTGTTCACGGTGCCGATGTAATGCCCCTTGCGGAGGATGGACACGCGGTCGGAGATCGCGAGCACCTCGTGCAGCTTGTGGGTGATGATGATGATGCCCTTGCCGTCGGCCTTCATGTTGCGCAGGACTTCGAAGAGATGATCGGTCTCCTGCGGCGTAAGGACGGCGGTGGGCTCGTCGAGGATGAGCACCTGCGCGCCGCGGAAGAGCATCTTGATGATCTCCACGGTCTGCTTCTCGGAGACGGACATATCGTAGACCTTCTTGCCGAGGTCCAGGTCAAAGCCGTAGCGGTCCATCAGCTTGTGGATCTCGGCGTTCACGTCCTTCATGTTGATGACGCGCTGTCCGTCCTCGAGACCGAGGATGATGTTTTCAGCCGCGGTGAAGATGTCGACAAGCTTGAAGTGCTGGTGGATCATGCCGATGCCGAGGTGGTAGGCGTCCTTCGGGGAGGCGATGTTGACCTCCTGTCCGTCCACGTAGATGTGTCCCGCGTCCGGGTAGTAGATGCCGGAGAGGATGTTCATCAGCGTCGTCTTGCCGCTGCCGTTTTCTCCGAGAAGGGCGAGGATCTCACCCTTCTTCACGTTCAGGTCAACGTCCTCGTTGGCGGCTCTGACGCCGAAATATTTTGAGATACCTTTTAGTTCGATGGCGTATTCAGACATAGACAGGCTCCTTGCTCTCCCGGAAAGGGGAGGGGATCAAAGGGAAAAAGACTGCCGCAGAATGCAGGGCATTCTGCGGCAGCACGGTCATTCAGAAGGATCAGTATAACTGATTGAGCTCAGTGATACCGTCGATGATGAATGCGAATGCCGGAGCGGAACCGACCTCGGACTCCATGAAGTAGGAGCCGTCCTCGCTGATATGCTCTACACCAAAGTAGAGATCAGCAAGATCATCGGTAGCGGTGGTGGTGATGGTCTCACCGCCAACTGTCCATGTGGAGGTGTCGAACACCTTGAGGGAACCGTCGTCGATGGCAGCCCAGGTTTCGTCGACCTTCTCTTCGGTACCGTCAGCAACGTTCTGGCCAAGCTCGGTGATGAAGACAGCGTCTTCGGTGTGGCCCTTGCACCAGTCGGTGTCGATCGGCTCGCCGTTTACGACGGACTGTACAGCGTAGGTGTAGTACGGGCCCCAGCTGTTGGTGGAGCTGGTCAGGTCATAGTTCGGAGCGACGTCGAGCATTCCGACATTGTATCCGACATGCCATACGCCGGCAGCCTCGCAGGCAGCGGCAGCGCCGGTGGTGTCGGCGTGCTGTCCGATCAGGAAGCAGCCGTCCGCGATGAGGGCTTCGGCGGTCTCTTTCTCAAGAGCCTGATCAGCCCAGGAACCGGTGTACTTGACTTCCATGACGACGTTCGGAACGACCGAGCGGATGCCGAGGAAGAAAGAGGTGAAGCCGGAGATCACTTCCTGATAGGAGAAAGCGCCGACATAACCGATCTTCAGGTTGCCGTCCGCATCGTAGTTGGCATCGGTGGGAACGCCTGCTTCGATCTGCTCGGCAAGCTTGAGGCCGGCAACGACACCGGACACATAACGTGCCTCGTAGATGGAAGTGAAGTAGTTATGCATATTTTCAAGTTCGGAGGTTGCAGCCTGATAACCGGTCGCGTGTGAGAATTCCACGTCCGGATACTCGGATGCGGCCTGGATCAGATAATCCTCATGGCCGAAGCTGGTGCCGAAGATGATCTGGCAGCCCTGCTCGGCAAGGTCGACAGCCGCGTCGTAGCAGCTCTCATCCTCGGGGATGTTGAACTTTTCGATGACCTGGTCATCGGAAAGGCCGAGGGCGACCTGCATGGCGTCAATACCGGTCATGTGTGACAGGGTATAACCTTCGTTTTCGTCGCCGACATAGATAACGCCGACCTTAAGATCTTCGACCGCAACAGGTTCCGCAGCGCAGACGCCCATCGCCGCACCGGCGGTAATGAGTGCAGCGGCAGCAACAACAGCAGCATTCTTTAATACATTCATGTGCTATCATTCTCCTTTACTTATAAGTATGGTAAACTATAAAATATAGCGGCAAAAAAATTTTAACAACCGTGTTCCCGCTTGTCAAATGAAAGACAGAGAGAAAAGAGATTTTTGTCTTATTTGTTTATAATATGAATTGACAGTTGCTCTTTAACTGTGCAAAATAGAATATATCAGCTCAAAGGAGAGCAGGCCAAAGGCCTGCGGACAAGGGGTGAATTTTAAATATGAAAAAGAGTGAAAATACCACAGCTAAAGCCGCTGCGAAGGCGAAGACCGCCGGCGCCGCAAAAGCGAAGGCAAAGATCACCGGAAAGGCCGGCGCCGCAAAAGCGAAGGCGAAGACCACCGGAAAGGCCGGCGCCGCGGCAAAGGTGAGTGCCGCCAAGCAGACGGATCCGAATCAGCTGTTCATCACGGATCTCGACGCCTACCTCTGGGGGAGCGGCGTGCATTATGAGATCTTCCGCAAACTGGGAGCCCATCCCTGCGAGAAGGACGGCAAAGACGGCGTATACTTCGCCGTGTGGGCGCCGCATGCAGCCAGCGTCCATGTGATCGGCTCCTTCAACGACTGGAACGAGGGGAGCCACCCCATGGAGGAGCAGGGGCCGGGAGGCATCTGGCATACCTTCATCGAGACCGCGCAGAAGGGGGACATGTACAAGTTCCTCATCACCACGCCGGGCGGGGAAAAGCTCTATAAGGCGGATCCCTTCGCCAACGAGGCCGAGATGAGGCCGGGCACCGCGTCCGTGATCACGGATATCTCGCAGCTGTCCTGGTCGGACGACGCCTGGATGCAGAAGAGGAAGAACTTTATCCCGCAGACGAGCCCGATCGCCATCTACGAGGTGCATCCGGGAAGCTGGATGAAGCATCCGCACGGCCCGGACGAGGACGGCTTCTACAACTACCGCCTGTTCGGCGAGAGGCTCGCGGAATATGTGAAGAAGATGGGATATACGCACGTGGAGCTCATGGGCATCGCGGAGCATCCGTTCGACGGCTCCTGGGGCTACCAGGTGACGGGCTACTACGCGCCGACGTCCCGCTACGGATCCGCGGAGGATTTCGCGTGGTTCGTAAACTATATGCACCGCAATAACATCGGCGTCATCCTCGACTGGGTGCCCGCGCACTTCCCGAAGGACGCGCACGGCCTGGCCGATTTTGACGGCACCTGCCTGTACGAGTACGCCGATACCCGCAAGGGCGAGCATCCGGACTGGGGAACCAAGGTCTTCGATTACGAGAAGAACGAGGTCAAGAACTTCCTGATCGGCAACGCGCTCTTCTGGCTGGAGCAGTATCATGTGGACGGCCTGCGCGTCGACGCGGTCGCGTCCATGCTCTATCTTGACTACGGACGTCAGGACGGGCAGTGGGTCCCGAACATCTACGGCGGCAACAAGAACCTCGAGGCGATCGAGTTCTTCAAGCACCTCAACAGCGTGGTGAACGGAAAGCACCCGGGCTGCATGGTCATCGCCGAGGAGTCCACGGCCTGGCCGAAGGTGACGACGGCCCCCGAGTACGACGGGCTGGGCTTCACCTTAAAGTGGAACATGGGGTGGATGCACGACTTCCTTGAGTACATGAAGCTGGATCCCTACTTCCGCAAGTTCAACCACAATAAGATGACCTTCGCGATGACCTACGCGTACTCCGAGAATTACGTGCTGGTCCTCTCGCATGATGAGGTGGTGCACCTTAAGTGCTCCATGATCAACAAGATGCCGGGATACTACGACGACAAGTTCGCGAACCTGAAGGCGGGCTACGCGTTCATGACCGGCCATCCCGGAAAGAAGCTTCTCTTCATGGGCCAGGATTTCGGCCAGTTCCAGGAATGGAGCGAGGAGAGGGAGCTTGACTGGTATCTCCTCGGGGAGGCCAGGCATCAGCAGCTGCAGCTCTTCGTCAGCGATCTTCTGCATCTGTATACAAAGAACCGCTGCCTCTACGAGAGCGACTGCCATCCGGACGGCTTCGAGTGGATCAACGCCGATGACGCCGACCGCAGCATCTACAGCTTCCTGAGGCATTCCGACGACGGGAAGAGCAACCTGCTCTTCGTGATCAACTTTACGCCGATGGCGCGGCCCGACTATATGGTGGGCGTCAAGAATAAGAGAACATACCACCTTGTACTGAACAGCGACGATGAAAAGTACGGAGGAAGCGGCGCGGAGCGTCCGCTTAGCTATAAGGCGGTCAAGGGCGAGTGCGACGGAAAGCCGTATCACTTCGCCTACGAGCTTCCCGCCTATGGCGTCGCAGTATTTAAGTTCTGATATGAGGAGAACTCATGAAAGAAAAACGGAAGGTTAAGGTCAGCGGGAATCTCCGTCTGCACTGGCAGTGGAACATCCTGCTTGCATTCTCGCTGATCATCCTGACGGCCGCAATGTTCCTGATCGATACGAAGGCGGGGGTCGTTGCCCTCGTCTTCAGTATTGTATATCTCCTTATCGTAATGGTGATATACATGAGCATGCGGCCCGGGATCCTGCAGGAGCTGGTGCGCTTTGCCTCCAGATACGGGCAGGTGCAGACGGAAGTCATGAAAGAGCTGGAGATCCCGACCGCCCTGCTGGAGCCGGACGGAAGAGTGCTCTGGCTAAATGACGCGATGCTGGAGATGACCGGGAGGAAGGACAACTTCCACCGGGGCATCCAGGCCCTCTTCCCCGAGATCACGGACGAAGTCCTGGCGGTCACGGCCGAGGATAACAGCGTCACCATCCACAGCGGCGAAAAGATCTGCCGCGCCCGGATCCAGAGGATATCGCTGAGCGAAGTGATCGACGATACCGGCCTTCTGGACAGCGGCGAGGGAGGTCAGCATGTCCTCGTGCTCTGCCTCTACGATGAGACCGAGCTGAAGATGACGCAGCAGGAACTGTATGACCGGACTCCGGCCGTATCGCTCGTCTACATCGACAATTACGACGAGGCCGTCGAGCGTCTCGACGAGGTCCACGAGTCGATGATGACCGTGCTGGCGGAGCGGCGCATCAACAAGTATTTCACATCGATGGGCGCCCTGGTCCGCAAGCTGGAGAAGGACAAGTTCCTCGTCCTGTGCGACCGGAAGGCGCTTTATGCAATGGTGGAGGATCGTTTCTCCATCCTCGAGGGTGTTAAGAATATCAACGCCGACAACGACCAGAGCTTTACGCTCAGCATCGGCTCGGGCGTCGGGGAGAGCGGCTACATCGGGAACGCCGATCTCGCGAGGGCTTCGATCGAGATGGCCCTCGGACGCGGCGGCGACCAGGCGGTCGTGCGCGACGGCGAGAAGATCCGCTGCTACGGCGGCAAGTCGCAGGCCAGTGAGCGCAGCACCCGTGTGAAGGCCCGCGTGAAGGCGCAGGCGATGCGGGAGATCATTGACGCGGCGGAGCGTGTGGTGGTCATGGGCCATGCGCGCACGGACCTCGACTCACTCGGGGCCTGCGTGGGCATCTACCGCGCCGTTGTGACGATGCACAAGGAAGCCCACATCGTGGTCGGCGAGGCCAATGAAGGCATCCGCCTCTGGCTGGACCGCTTTAAGGAGATGCGGGACTACGATCCCGGCATGATCATCGACCGGGAGAAGGCGATCGCTCTTGTGGACCGCAATACCGCGCTCGTTGTCGTGGATACGAACCGCAGCAGCATGGTGGACTGCGAGGAGCTGCTCTCGCAGACCGGCAATCTCATCCTGCTCGATCATCACAGGCAGGCGAAAGACACCATCAGGGACGCGTCCCTTTCCTATATCGAGCCCGGCGCCTCCTCGTCCTGCGAGATGGTCGCGGAGATCCTCCAGTATTTCGGGGAGGACGTAACGCTGCGGCCGGTGGAAGCGGACTGCATGTACGCCGGCATCCTCATCGACACACAAAGCTTTGCGGCAAAGACCGGCGCCCGCACCTTCGATGCGGCGGCCTACCTGCGCCGCGCCGGAGCGGATCCCGTCCGGGTGCGCAAGGCGCTGCGGGAGTCCATGGAGAGTTACAAGGCGAGAGCGGAAGTGGTCCGTCACGCGCAGTACTTTATGGATTACTACGCATTCTCGACGCTGCCCTCCGAGAAGGTGCCGAGTCCGACCGTTGTGGCCGCGCAGGCGGCAAACGAACTGTTAAATATCAAGGGAGTCAAAGCCTCCTTTGTTTTCACGGAATATGAAGAAAAGATCTTTATCAGCGCCAGGTCCATCGACGAGGTGAACGTCCAGATCATCATGGAGAGGCTCGGCGGCGGCGGACACATCAATATCGCCGGCGCGCAGCTTGAGGGCGTGACTATCGACGAGGCCATAGAGAAGCTGAAGCGGGTGCTGGAAAAGATGACGGAAAAAGGAGAGATCTGATCATGAAAGTAATACTTCTGGAAGATGTTAAAAACCTCGGCAAAAAGGGAGACGTCATTGAGACGAGCGACAGCTACGCAAGAAATGTGCTCCTTAAGAAAAAGCAGGCGGTCGAGGCCAACAACAGGACGATGAACGACCTGAAGCTGAGGACGGCCAACGACGAGAAGGTCGCCGCCCAGAACCTTGAGGACGCGAAGGAGCTCGCCGACCGGCTCTCCAAACTCTCCGTCACGCTGAAGGTGAAGGTGGGCGAGGGCGGAAAGCTCTTCGGCTCCATCTCCTCCAAGGAGATCGCCGAGGCGGCGAAAGAGCAGCTGGGGATCGAGCTTGACCGCAAGAAGATCATCCTTCCTTCTCCCATCAAGAGCACCGGCGAGGTGATGGTCCCCATCCGTCTGCACACTTCGGTGACAGCGCAGCTTAAGACCATCGTGGAAAGCCTGTAGAGGAATTTATGGAAGAATCAGTTATTAAAAGAGTAATGCCGCACAGCACCGAGGCGGAGCAGGCCGTGATCGGCTCCATGCTGCTCAGCCGCGACGCGCTGTCGACGGCAGCGGGGGCGCTGACCGGCGAGGATTTCTACCAGAAGCCGATGGGCGTCCTCTTTGAGGCTATGGTCGACCTCTATAACGAGGGGAAGGAAGTGGACCTGGTCACCCTGCAGAACCGTCTGCGGGAGATGAACGCCGCTCCCGAGATCAGCAGCCTCGAGTATATCCGTGACGTTATGGGCATGGTCTCCTCCTCCCTGCGCATCGGGGAGTACGTGGAGATCGTAAAGGAAAAATCCCAGCTGCGCAGGCTCATCCGCGTGATGGAGTCCCTCACGAACTCCTGCTACGCCGGGAGCGAAAAGGCCGAGGACATCATGGAGGAGACGGAGCGGCAGGTCTTCCAGGTGCTGAGCACCCAGAAGAGCAGCGACTTTGTGCCCATCCGGAACATCGTCCTCGACACCCTCTCCAGGATCGAGGCGGCCAGCCGCAACAAGGGCAGCATCACCGGCCTTGCGACCGGTTTCACGGATCTCGACTACAGGACCTCGGGCTTCCAGCCCTCGGATCTTATCCTCGTCGCGGCAAGGCCCTCCATGGGCAAGACCGCGTTCGTGCTGAATATCGCGGAATATATGGCCTTCCGCAAAAACAAGACGGTCGCCCTGTTCAGCCTGGAAATGTCCAGGGAGCAGCTGGTCAACCGTCTGTTATCCATGGAATCAAGGGTGGACGCGCAGCTCATCCGGAACGGCAACCTCAGCGACACCCAGTGGGGGAACCTCATCGAGAGCGCCGGGGTCATCGGCAGATCCAACCTGATCATCGACGACACCCCGGGCCTTAAAGTCGAGGAGCTCCGCCGCAAATGCCGGAAATATAAGCTTGAACACAACATCGATATCATCATGATCGACTACCTGCAGCTGATGCAGGGAAGCCGGCGCACCGAATCCCGCCAGCAGGAGATCTCCGACATCTCCCGCGCGCTCAAGGAGCTGGCAAGAGAGATGCAGGTGCCCGTCGTCGCGCTCTCGCAGCTCTCCCGTGCCGTCGAGAGCCGTCCCGACCACCGGCCCATGCTCTCCGACCTGCGTGAGAGCGGCGCCATCGAGCAGGATGCCGACGTCGTCATGTTCCTCTACAGAGAGGGCTACTACAACAAAGACACCGACCGCCCGAAAGCAGCCGAAGTCATCATCGCCAAACAGAGGAACGGCCCCATCGGCACCGTCGACCTCCTCTGGCTCGCTGAAAACACCAGATTCGCAAATGTTGATGTTGAACACTGAAAATGGGCCCCGCGCTGCGGGGCCTTAAACACAGCCGGGGAGTCCCCGGCTGAGCCGTTCCCACTTTAGATCGGGAGTTAGCCATGCCCCATGTAAGCGAAAACTGCACCTACATCCTGCTCTGCAGCGACGGCAGCCTCTACACCGGCTGGACCAACAGCCTGCCGGAGCGCATCGCCGCCCACAACGCGGGAAAAGGGGCGAAATATACCAGGGAAGGCGGCCGGTCCGCCTTGTGCACGTCGAGGTCTTCGGCACAAAGGAGGAGGCCATGCGCCGCGAGGCGGCCATCAAGCGGCTGACCAGGGCGAAGAAACAGCTGCTGCTGGCCGAAGAGATCCCCGAGAGATACCGGGGACTGTGAACCGCAAAAAGGGAGGAAATGATTTTTGGAAAAGAATGAAAGATCCGCGCTTAGAAGATTTACGGACAAACTCTACGGCGGGCTTAACATGAGCTGGCCGGCGGTCATCGCGCTTGCGGCCGCGTCCGCCGCCCTGACGGCCGTCTTTTTGATCGTTCCGGTCTTTAAGGATACGTCATTTTACAGGATGGGCGTGTATCTGGAAGCCTGGATCTTTTTGGCGGTCATCATCATGGCAAACTGCAGGACGCCGGCCGAATCCGCGCTCAAGACGTTTGTCTTTTTCCTGATCAGCCAGCCGCTCATCTATCTGCTGCAGGTCCCTTTCGCGCGGGACGGATTTGGCATCTTCAGGTTTTACAGATACTGGTTCATCGTGACGCTTCTTACGCTGCCGGCCGCCTTCATCGGATGGTACATCAAAAAGAAGAACTGGATCAGCCTGCTGATCTTCCTTCCGGTCCTGGGGTTTTTGGC
>CAJOLD010000044.1:9958-23554 GCA_905235435.1 uncultured Lachnospiraceae bacterium | reverse complement strand
CGACGAGGTAGATAGGGCAGAGGTGGAAGTGCAGTAATGTACGGAGCTGACTGCTACTAATAGGTCGCACGCTTGTCCATAGACGGCAGGTAGGATCGTTTGGAAAGATGTTTGTATGCGGTTTTGAAGGTATATGATCCTGATTGGTTTACGGCCCAGTGGCTCAGCTGGTTAGAGCGCCGCCCTGTCACGGCGGAGGTCGTCGGTTCGATCCCGATCTGGGTCGCGAAATCGTGCGCACCGCGCGCGATGTCAGCATGATTGATTTCATGCGGCTGGGGTCTTAGCTCAGCTGGGAGAGCACCTGCCTTACAAGCAGGGGGTCACAGGTTCGAGCCCTGTAGGCCCCATAGTTAAGACGATGGTCATGCCGATGTGGCTCAATTGGCAGAGCAGCTGATTTGTAATCAGCAGGTTATCGGTTCGAGTCCGATCATCGGCTTGCAAAATGGCGCCGCGGGGTATATAATTACCTGGTCGCGGACCATGAATTTAATATATGGGTGGATTCCCGAGTGGCCAAAGGGGACAGACTGTAAATCTGCTGCAAATTGCTTCGGTGGTTCGAATCCACCTCCACCCATTCGAAGATCTTCGGATCTTCACCACAATTTCATAGCGTCGCGGGGTGGAGCAGTCTGGAAGCTTGTCGGGCTCATAACCCGAAGGTCGTAGGTTCAAATCCTACCCCCGCAATTAAATGCCCAGATAGCTCAGTTGGTAGAGCAGGGGACTGAAAATCCCCGTGTCACTGGTTCGACTCCGGTTCTGGGCATTGTTTTTTCTTATTGGGGGTTGGCCCTTCCGGCAACGGCAGTTTCCGGAAGGGCCATTTACGTACATGGAAAAACGTACATGGAAAGAGAGAAGGAGGACATCTTATGCTGTCATTTGAGAGCGACTACACAGAGGGAGCGCATGAGGCCATCCTGCAGGCACTGACGGCGACGAACCGGGAGCAGCTTCCCGGCTACGGCGCGGACAGGTATACGGAAAGAGCGAAGGAGAAGATCCGGAAGGCCTGCGGCTGCCCGGACGCGGACGTGATGCTGCTGACCGGCGGGACGCAGACGAACGCGGTCGTGATCGACGCGGTGCTCCGGTCCTATGAGGGGGTCGTCGCGGCAGACACGGGACACGTGAGCTGCCATGAGGCCGGCGCGATCGAATATACGGGCCATAAGGTCTTGACGCTTCCCGGTCATGATGGGAAAATGGATGCGGAGGAGCTGCGCGGGCTCCTTGCGGCCTTCTACGGGGACGGGAACCATGAGCACATGGTGTTCCCGGGGATGGTCTATATCTCCTATCCCACCGAGTACGGTACGATCTACAGCAAAGCGGAGCTTGCGGCGCTGCACGGGATCTGCGGGGAATTTGGGATCCCGCTCTATATTGACGGCGCAAGGCTGGGCTATGGGCTGATGAGCCCGGCGGCGGACCTTACGCTCCCGGAGCTCGCCTCCCTCTGCGATGTGTTCTACATCGGCGGAACGAAGGTGGGCGCCCTGTGCGGGGAGGCTGTCGTCTTTCCGAAGGGAGAGGCGCCCGCGCATTTCTTTACGACCGTCAAACAGCACGGCGCCCTGTGCGCCAAGGGCAGGCTGGCGGGAATACAGTTCGACGTCCTCTTTACGGACGACCTGTATTTTAAGATCAGCCGGCACGCGGTCGACATGGCGATGAAGCTGCGGGATATTTTTAAAAAGAAGGGATACCGCTTCCGGCTGGATTCCCCGACGAACCAGCAGTTCATCATTCTGGAAAACCGGCAGATGGAAGAGCTGGGGCGCAGGGTGCGCTTTGGCTTCTGGGAGGCGGCGGACAAAGATCACACGGTGGTCCGCTTTGCGACGAGCTGGGCGACCGACCCGGCGGCGATCGATGAGCTTGACGGGCTTATCTGAAAGGAGAAGAGGCTATGAGTGTAACACGGAAGGATATGGACGAATGCAGCGTCCACCTTACACCGGATGACCTCGCGGTGGAGATCCTGGACCAGAGGGCTCTGCCGAACCGGACGGAGTATATGCTGCTGGAGACGGCGCAGGAGTTTTACGACGCCATCCGCACGCTGGCTGTGCGCGGGGCACCCGCCATCGGGATCTGCGCGGGCTACGCGATGTACGTCCTCGCGCTGAGGAGCGGGGCAAAGACCGGCAGCGAGCTGATCGCGCTTCTTGAGAAGGACGGAGAGTATCTGATCTCCTCGAGGCCCACCGCGGTGAACCTGGCATGGGCCGTCCGCAGGATGCTGGAGCGGGCGCGCAGCCTTGAAAACGAGAGCCCGGAGGCGGTCACGAAGGCGCTGCTCGAGGAGAGCAAAGCGATCCATGCGGAAGATATCGGGATGTGCACACGGATCTCCGAGTACGGGCTGACACTGGTCAGACCGGGGGACGGGATCCTCACCCACTGCAACGCCGGCCCGCTGGCCACCAGCAAATACGGGACCGCCATCGGCCCCGTGCTTCTCGGAAAGGAGAGGGGGATCGACTTTAAGGTCTTCTCCGATGAGACCCGCCCGCTGCTGCAGGGCGCGCGCCTCACTTCCTACGAGCTGCAGAAGGCGGGCGTCGACGTGACGCTCATCTGCGACAACATGGCCTCCATCGTGATGAAGAACGGATGGGTGCAGGCCTGCTTCGTCGGCTGCGACCGCGTCGCCGCCAACGGCGATTTTGCCAACAAGATCGGCACCTCGGGCGTCGCGATCCTCGCGAAGCATTACGGGATCCCCTTCTATACGCTGGGCCCCTGCTCCACGATCGACATGAACTGCCCGACCGGCGCGGATATTAAAATAGAAGAGCGCGACCCGGAGGAGGTAAAGAGCCTGTGGTATGAAAAGCCCATGGCCCTGCCGGAGGTCAAGTGCTACAATCCCGCTTTTGATGTGACGGATCACAGCCTTGTGACCGCGATCGTGACGGACCGCGGAATCGTTTATCCGCCCTTTGATGAGAACCTGAAGAAGATCATGGAAAAATAAAACGGAGGTAAAGATCATGATGAAAGAATCACCCTCAGCCTGTATTTCACTGAAGGAAGGCACGCATGTCGCGAAATGTGTCCTGATGCCCGGCGATCCGCTGCGCGCGAAATATATCGCGGAGCACTATCTGGAGAATCCCGTTCTCTTTAACGACGTGCGCAGCATGCTCGGTTATACCGGCACCTATGAGGGGAAAGAGGTCTCCGTCATGGGATCCGGCATGGGCGTTCCGTCCATGGGCCTCTATGCCCACGAGCTCTACAATTTCTACGATGTTGATGCCATCATCCGCGTCGGATCCGCCGGCGCCCTGCCGGACGATGTCCATGTGCGCGACGTGGTGATCGCGATGTCCGCCTCCACGAATTCCGGCTGGCAGACGTCCTTCGACCTGCCCGGCATCCCGGCGCCCACGGCGAACTTCGAGATGCTGCGCACCGCGGTCGCGGCGGCGGAGGAGATGGGCGTGCGCGCCGACGTCGGCAGCGTTTACACCACCGATTTCTTCTATCATCCCGACAAGTCCGTAAACCAGAAGGCGAAGGATCTCGGTCTGCTCTGCGTCGAGATGGAGACCGCCGGCCTCTACCTGGAGGCAATGGCGAGCCGCAAGAAGGCACTCTCCATCCTTACGATCTCTGACCACATCTTCTCCGGAGAAGCGCTCAGCGCCGCCGAGCGCCAGGACAGCTTCCACGAGATGATGGAGATCGCGCTGAAGACCGCCGCGCGCGCAAAGATCTGAGGGGCAGGACATGGATTATAAGATCAGCGGAGGCCTGGTCCTTACAGCGGACGAAGCGGGCCTTCGGGCAGAGAAAAAGACGATCTGGGTCAGGGACGGCCTCATCCGGGAGACGCCGGGGGAAGGCCCCTGCGAGGAGATCAGCGCAGCGGGAAGGCTCATCCTTCCGGGCCTTATCAATCTGCACACGCACGCGTATATGTCGCTGATGCGGAACTACGCGGACGACGTGCCCTTCGACGAATGGCTCTTTAAGCGCGTGATGCCCGTGGAGGATACCCTGCCGGCGGAGGGCGCCTACTACAGCAGCCTTCTTGCCTGCATGGAGATGATCCGGACCGGCACGACCTGCTTTGCGGACATGCATATGTTCCCGGGAAGATCCTGCAGGGCGGCCCTGGATTCCGGGATGCGCGCCTTCATCGGGCGCGGCCTGGTGGGCGAGGACCTCTATGGGGACGGAAAGAGCCGCTTTGAGGAGCAGCTCCTGGAGATCAGTGAATTCGGAGGATCGGACAGACTGCGGTTCGTTCTTTCCCCGCACGCCATCTACAGCTGCTCGCCGAAGCTTTACGCGCAGGCCGCCGAGGAGGCCGCCGCGCGCGGACTCCTGAAGCAGACGCATCTGTCCGAGAGCGACGGAGAGGTCGATAACTGCATCAGCAAGTACGGAAAGACGCCGGTGGAAGTGATCGCCGAGACCGGCTTTTTGGATGAGAAGACGCTCCTCGCGCACTGCGTAAAGCTGCGCCCGGGGGATGCTTCCATCATCGCGAAGAGCGGCGCGTCCATCGTGACGAACCCGGCTTCCAACGCGAAGCTCGGAAACGGATATCTGCCGCTTAAGGAAGTCAATGAAAACGGCATCAATCTCTGCATCGGAACGGACGGGGCCTGCAGCAACAACACCCTCAATCTCTTCCGGGAGATGGGCCTGTTTACGATGATCCACAAGGCGGCCTCGGGAGATTCCTCCGCGGCCCCCGCGCAGCAGGTCATCGCCATGACGACAGCAAACGCCGCGAAGGCGGTCGGCATGGAGGGAGAGCTGGGCGTTATAGGGGACGGCGCGAAGGCCGATCTGGTCTTCATGGACCTTGCGGAGCCGTCGCTCTTCCCGGCAAACGATCCCGTCACCTCGCTCTGCTATTCCGCGAACGGCAGTGAGGTAAAGTCCGTCATGATCGACGGCTCCTTCGTCCTGAAGGAGGGAGAGTTTACGACCATCGACGCGGAGAGAGTGCGCTTTGAAGTGCAGAAGACCGTGGACCGCTATCTGTAAATTATAGAATTAAGGAGAAAAAGACTTATGAGTATCATCCGTGACCCGTCCCTGGCGCCCTCCGGTCGCAAAAAGATCGAGTGGGTGCGGTCGTTCATGCCCGCCCTCACCCGGATCGAGCAGCAGTTTGAAAAGGAGAAGCCCTTTAAGGGGATGCGCATTGCCGTGTCCGTCCATCTGGAGGCGAAGACCGCCAACCTTGGCCTCGTCCTTGCAAAGGGCGGCGCGGAGGTCTTCCTGACCGGCTGCAATCCGCTTTCCACCCAGGACGACGTGGCCGCGGCCATCGCGGAGATGGGCGTGGAGACCTTCGGCAAATACGGCGTGACGCCGCAGGAGTATGAGGATCTGCTGGCAGCCACCCTCGAGTGCCATCCGGACCTGATCGTCGACGACGGCGGGGACCTGATCAATCTGCTCGGCGGACGCTGCGCGTCCTTCGGCGACCGGCTGATCGGCGGCTGCGAGGAGACGACGACGGGCATCCACCGTCTTTACGCGAGAGAGCGCGAGGGCGTGCTCCCCTGCGCGATGATGGCCGTCAACGACGCGAAAGCCAAGCATTACTATGACAATAAGTACGGCACGGGCCAGTCCGTGTGGACCGCCATCATGGACACCACGAACCTGGTCGTCGCCGGCAAGACCGTCGTCGTGGCGGGCTACGGCTGGTGCGGCAAGGGCGTCGCGATGCGCGCGAAGGGCATGGGCGCGAACGTGGTCGTGACGGAGGTCGATCCCTTCAAGGCGCTGGACGCGACGATGGACGGCTTCCGCATTATGACGATGGACGAGGCCGCCGCGATCGGCGACATCTTTGTGACCGTCACGGGCTGCAGGGACGTGATCGTCCCGCGGCACTTCGCGAAGATGAAGGATCACGCGGTCCTCTGCAACGCGGGGCACTTTGACTGCGAGGTCGACGTGGCATCGCTGCGCTCCCTGGCCGTAAAGAGCGAGGAGTGCCGCAAAGATATCATCGGTTATACGCTGGAGGACGGCAGGACCCTCTATGTGCTCGGCGAGGGACGCCTTGTGAACCTTGCCTGCGGCATCGGACATCCCGCGGAGATCATGGACATGTCCTTCTCTGTCCAGGCGCTCAGCCTGCAGTGGCTGGCGCAGCGCGCCGGGGCCCTGGAGAAAAAGGTCTACACCGTGCCGGACAGCATTGACGAACAGATCGGCAGATATAAGCTGGAGGCCATGGGCCTTGCGATCGACTATCTCACGCCGGAACAGGAAGAATATCTGAGCAGCTGGGCAGTATAGAGCCCGGCGCTGCCGCGCTCCCGGACCAGGACCTGTGTCCGGGAGCGCCTTTTTATCAGGAGGAAGGATATGCAGTACAGAGAAAGCCCTAAAAGCGGCGAAAAGCTCTCTGCCCTGGGCTACGGGTGCATGCGGTTTACGAAAAAAGGCGGGGCGATCGACCAGGAGAAGGCCGAGAAGGAGCTGGCGCTGGCCGTAGAGCGCGGCGTGAACTATTTCGACACGGCCTATATCTATCCGGGCAGCGAGGCCGCGCTCGGCAAATTCTTAAAAAAGTACGGCTGCAGGGATCAGATCAACATCGCGACGAAGCTTCCGCAGTATTATATCAAGAAGCCCGGGGATGCCGAAAAGTACTTTGCCGAGGAGCTTGAGCGGCTGCAGACGGACCATGTGGATTACTACCTGATGCACATGCTCAACGATCCCGCGACCTGGGAGCGGCTCTGCGGGCTGGGGATCAAAGAGTGGATCGAAGAAAAGAAGGCGTCCGGAAAGATCCGCAGAATCGGTTTTTCGTTCCACGGCGGGACCGTAAAGTTCAAGGCGCTGCTGGATGCGTACGACTGGGATTTCTGCCAGGTCCAGTTCAACTATCTGGACGAGAACTCCCAGGCCGGGATCGAGGGGGTGCGCCGCGCGCGCGAAAAAGGGATCCCCGTGATCATCATGGAGCCGCTGCGCGGCGGAAGGCTCGCGGACGGACTGCCGGAAAAGGCGAAAAAGGAATTTGCGAAGGCGGATCCGGAAAGGAGCCCGGCCGAGTGGGGCCTTCGGTGGCTCTGGAACCATGAGGAGGTGACGGTCGTTCTCTCCGGGATGAACGATACCGCCCAGGTCGAGGAGAACACGAGGATCGCCTCGGAGGCGATGCCGGGGGATCTCGGAAGCGAAGAGATGGAGGTCTATGACAGGGTCCTCAGGATCCTGAACGAGCAGGTCCGGGTGGGATGCACCGGCTGCGGGTACTGCCAGCCCTGTCCGAAGGGCGTGGACATCCCCGGCTGCTTTGCCGCTTACAACCACAGCTACACGGACAGCTACGCGAACGGCTTCAGGGAATATTTTATGTGCACGACGCTGCGCGGCGTTCGGACGAACGCCGGCCTCTGCGTAAAATGCGGAAAATGTGAGCAGCACTGCCCGCAGGGACTGCCCATCCGGAAGGAGCTGGAGAATGTGCGCCGCAGGCTGGAAAACCCGGTCTACAAGATCGGGGCGGCGGGCGTGAAGCTGGTCATGAAGTACTGAGCCCGCGGCTTTTGCGGTGTGCGTAGAGCACCTCGATCGCGCAGCAGGTCACCCATCCCACGGGGTAGCCCAGGCCGACGACCTGCGGCGTGTTCAGGATGAAGCGGGTCATGAAAAAGAGATAGGTCTGCCGGATACCGACAAAGCAGAGCAGCATGATCACCATGGGACCGTTCGCGTCTCCGCGGCCGCGCAGGCCGCCCGCGAGCACATGGTTCACGCAGTTGAAGAGCAGGAAGAAAACATTGGTCCGAAGAAAGAGGACGCCGAAGCCGACGACCTCCGGATCGGAAGAAAAGAGAACGACCGACTGCGGCGCGAAGATAAACAGGGCCGCGGCGATAAAGACGGTCACGCCGAGGGTCAGAAAGATCGAATCCCGCGTGCCCCTGTTTGCCCGCTCCGTATTGCCGGCGCCGATGTTCTGGCTCACAAAGGTCGTGGAAGCCATGGCCATGCTCTGCATCGGCAGCATAATAAACTGCTCCAGCTTGTTGTAGGTGCTCCAGCCCGCCATGACATAGGCGCCGAAGACGTTGATATAGGACTGGACAAAGACGTTCGACAGGGAAGTGATGACCGACTGGAAGCCGACGGGCGTGGCGATGGACAGGATCCGCCGGAGGATGGGGCCGTTGATGCGAAGATCCCGCCACGAAAGACGGTAGACCTCCTTTGCGCGGGTCAGAAGAATGAGGACCAGAACGGCCGATACCAGCTGGGAGAGCACGGTGGCCCAGGCGACGCCGGCGATCCCGGCGTGCAGCGCGAGCACGAAGGTGAGGTCCAGGCCGATGTTGAGCAGGCTGGTCAGGATGAGAAACAGGAGCGGAAGGATCGTGTTTCCGACCGCGCGGAGGATGCCGCTTCCCATGTTGTAGATGAGGAGACCGGCGAACCCCGCGAAGTAGATGTTCAGGTAAGTGACGGCGTCCGGGAGGACGTCCGCGGGCGTCGCCATCAGGCGCAGCATGGGCCGGACCATGGCGATGCCGAGGACCGTAAAGAGGGCGCTGATCACAAAGGTCGCCGCCATCGTCGTCTCAATGGACTCGTGGAGCTTGTCCGTCTCCCCGGCGCCATAAAAATTGCCGATGACAACACCGGCGCCGACAGAGAATCCATTGAAAAAGAAGACGAGCATATTGACCACCATGGTGGTGGAACCCACCGCGGCGAGCGCGCTCGTCCCCACAAAGTTTCCGACGACGATCACGTCGACGGTATTGTAGAGCATCTGAAATATATTCCCCAGCATCAGCGGCAGGGCAAAGGCAACAAGCTGACGGATGATCGGACCCTGCGTCATATCATGCGCGCTGCCCGATCCTTTGGAAATGCTGCGGGCCATTACTCCTCCAGTATCTGAATCTCCAGATAATCAAAAGTGATCTCTTCTATAAAGCAGTCCTGCGTAAAGCGGGCTTTTTTATTGTGCTTAAAATCCCGGATCCCGGATTCGAGCCAGATGGGGCGGCCGAGGTCGAACTCGGCGCAGATCAGCTCCAGACAGTGGAAGACCTTGTGGGTCCGCGTGTCGTCCGATTCATCGACGGCGACAAAGTCCCGAAGCATGTGGTTGTCCTTCCAGATCTTTCCCCAGAGCTTCATCAGTCTTCTCCCTCCGTCCCGGCCTCTTCGTCCTCCGCGTCAATAAGCGGGATGAAGTCCAGGAACGGAACAAAGAGACCGTCGCTTGTCTCCTCTTCGAAGGATGCTTCCTCCGTCCCCGCGGGGCCTCCCGCGAAAGAGGCGGCTTCCGTTTCGGACGCTGACCGCTCTTCCTGCAAAGCCCGGGCCTGGGCAAGGATCGCCTTCTCGCCGCGGCGGATGCTGACAAGCTCCAGCATAATGTCCGTCCCGTCTTCGCCGCCTTCGCCGTAGTAAGCGGGGTCATCAAAGAAATCGTATACGGTGCGCGAGACATCCTGAATGCGGTCCATCGCGCGGTTCTTATCCTGCCAGTCGGCGGAAAAGACGCAGAGGATATAGTCCGATTTCGGCGCGTAGACAATGGCCACGTCGTTCTCCACGGTGTCTGTTTCGCCGGTCTTATTGCCGACAGAGACCCCTTCCGGGAGCCCTTTCGGGATCTTGTAGCGGGTCTGCTGGTTCAGCATCATCTGCTCGATCTCGTTGCAGACAGAGCGGGAGATGAATTCCCTGTGGTAGATCTTCTCAAGAAAGCGCCCGCAGTCGGCAGGAAGGACGCAGTTGGTACTGGACGCGTCCACAACGGCGGCGCTGTCCTCGAACCCGTTGTACTCGTGGGTGAGCGAGGAGAAACCCTGCTTCCGGATAAAACGGTTGACCCGCTCTGCCCCGTCGGCATAGCTTCCGTCCCCGAGAAGGAGAAGGAGCTTGTTGGCGGCGCTGTTGCTGCTGACTTCTATCATATCGGTAAGGAGCGCGACCACATCCTGGGTGCGCTCGATGTGTCCGAGATGGATATCTTCATAGACTGCGCCCATAATGAACAGCTTCATGGTGCTGGCCGATTTCATGGACGCCGCACCGACGGAGAGCTGATCGCCCGTCCGCAGGTTTTTTACATAGATGGACCAGATGCCGTCATAGCTGCCGGTCTGCTCCTCAAGGGCGATCTGCAGCGAGCCGATGGCCGGCGCGGGCTGCGGCGGGCGAAAGCCCGACAGGAACCGGTAGTCCGCAAGAGCATAAAGGCGCGTGGCGCCGGAAGAAAAGTCCTGCGCGCAGGGAATGAAGAATCCTGCCGGCCCGTCAAGCAGACGGCGAAGGGCCGCCTCCTGTTTGCGCAGGAGCTCCAGCTCCTCTTCTTCGGACGGGATGAGAATCAGTTCCTCGGTCTCGGCTTCGGTCTCTGTTTCTGTTTCAGTTTCGGTCCCGGCCTCTGTCTCCGCTTCCGGAACGGTCTTGGAGGCTGCCCAGCCTTCGGTTTCCGCTTCCGGAACGGCCTCGGAGGCTGCTTCGCCTTCCGTCTGCGCTTCCGGAACGGTCTCTGAGGCTGCCTCGCCTTCCGTCTGCGCTTCCGTGACCGCTTCGGCGGCTGTCTCACCGGCCGCTTCGGCAGCGGTTCCCGCAAAAGGCGGCACAGCGGACGCATTGCCCGGGCCCGCGTCTTTCAAAGAGGCGCCGGGGCGTCCGGCCAGAAGCTCTTCGGGCACGTCTGCCCTGGCGGGGGCCGCGGCCTCGGTGGCCGGAGCAGCGCCCCCGGGCCCTCCGTACTGCGGCGAGGCCGCAGCGGGCGCGGACAGCACAAGAGCGCCGGCGGCTGCCGACGCGGAGCGAAGCATCATTCTTTTCAGTGTGCGCAGTTTCATAGGACCTCCATATTGCATTTATCATATCACCGCGCCGCGGTGATTGTAAAGTTGCCATTGGTCCCGAAAAAGGGTATGATAGTTTCAGAATTGTCTGTATTTTCGCGGAACAGGAGGGAAAGACCATGGAAAAAGAATCACTTCCGCGCGGACTGGTCCATCTGTACTGCGGGGACGGAAAAGGAAAGACGACGGCGGCCATGGGACTTTGCCTGCGCGCCGCGGGGGCGGGGCAGAAGGTCCTGATCTTCCAGTTCCTTAAGGATAACCGTTCCTCGGAGCGGAAGGCCCTGGGGGTGGTCCCGGGCGTGACGCTGGTGCCCGGGCCGGAGAGCGTAAAGTTTTCCTGGAAGATGACGCCGGCCGAAAAGGAGGCGCTCCGCGCCTACTATGACGGGATGCTCCGGTCACTGATGAAAACGGCCGGGGAGAGCGGCTGCGGCCTCCTGCTCCTCGACGAGGCGGTGCCTGCCGCCGGCGCCGGTCTTCTGGATGAAGATCTGCTGCTTGGCAGCATCCGGGAGCGGCCGCGCGCGCTGGAGATGGTCCTGACCGGAAGAGGTCCGTCCGGGCGTCTCCTCGCGGAGGCGGATTATATCACGGAGATGAAAAAATGCCGGCACCCCTTTGACAGCGGGATGGGCGCGAGGACCGGAATAGAGAAGTAGGCTCCCGAAAGCAGACGGAAAAGATCGCAAAGAAGGGAAGAAACAGCTATGAGCGAAGAAAAGATCCCGGCGCGTGCGCCGCAGGAAATAAAAGAAACAGGAAAGGCGAAGGGCGAGAAGAAGCGGAGCGTGACCGTGATCGGCCACCGGAATCCCGATACGGACTCCATCTGCTCCGCGATCGCCTACGCGTATTTCAAGAACCAGACAGACCCGGAGAAATACTACCAGGCGGCGCGCGCCGGCCATGTGTCCGTGGAGACGAAGTACGTCCTGAATTATTTTAAGGCAGATACACCCATGTACATCAGCAACCTGGGCACCCGCGTCAAGGACATGGAGATCCGCAGGCTCCCGGGCGTGCGCAGCGACCTGTCCATCCGGAACGCGTGGCTGATGCTGCGCGAGAGCGGGGCCTTTACGCTTCCCATCACGGATGAGGACGGGCACCTGCACGGGATGATCACGATCAACGATATCGCCCGCTCCTATATGGAGGAACACGACAGCGCCATCGTCTCCGCCGCGCATACGCCCTACCGGAACATTCTGGATACGCTGGAGGCCGAGATGGTCGTGGGCGATCCGGACGCCAGTTTTGACAGCGGCAAGGTCGTGATCGCGGCCGCCAACCCGGACATCATGGAAAACTATATCGACGAGCATGACATGGTCATCCTCGGGAACCGGTACGAATCGCAGCTCTGCGCGATCGAGATGAACGCCGGCTGTATCGTGGTCTGCCTGGGAGCACCCGTCTCCAAGACCATCCAGCTGCTGGCCCGGGAGCACGGGACGGCCGTCATCGTCACGCCCCTCGACACCTACCAGGTCGCGCGGCTGATCAACCAGAGCATGCCGGTGGAATTTTTCATGAGCCGCGACAACCTGACGGCCTTCCGGCTCAACGACTATACGGAGCAGATCCGGGACGTCATGTCGAAGAAGCGCTTCCGCGATTTCCCGGTCCTTGACCGCAATGACCGGTACGTGGGCATGATCTCCCGCAGGAACCTGCTCGGTGTGCGCAGGCGCGCGGCCATCCTCGTGGACCACAACGAGGAGAGCCAGGCGGTCGCGAATATCACGGAGGCGGAGATCCTCGAGATCATAGACCATCACCGCCTCGGGTCCCTCGAGACGATGGGCCCGGTCTTCTTCAGGAACCAGCCCGTGGGCTGTACGGCCACGATCATCTACCAGATGTTCCGGGAACAGAACGTGGAGATCCGCCCGCAGATCGCGGGGCTGCTCTGCAGCGCCATCCTTTCGGACACGCTGATCTTCCGTTCGCCCACCTGCACGGAGACCGACCGCAGGGCGGCGGAGGATCTGGCCGCCATCGCGGGGATCGACTGCGAACAGTTCGGCAGGGATATGTTCTCGGCGGGGAGCAACCTGCGCAGCAGGACGCCGGAGGATATTTTCAATCAGGATTTCAAGGAGTTCGACTTTGGGGACGTCAAGATCGGGATCGCCCAGATCAATTCGATGTCGGCGGAGGACAGCGGCTTTGTCGCCGGGATGATGAAGGAGTATCTGCCCAGGACCTGCAGGGAGCGCGGCCTGGACATGGCCTTCTTTATGATGACCGATATCCTGGAGGAGGCGTCGACCTTTATCTTCAGCGGAACGGAGGCGCAGGAAGTCGCGCAGCGCGCCTTCCCGCAGGGAGAGCTCCGGGACGGGACGCTTTACGCGAAGGAGATCGTATCCAGGAAAAAGCAGGTCGTTCCCGGCCTCATGGAGGCCATCAACACAGAAGACAGCAGCGAGGAGTAGAAAATGAGCAAGCAGGTGTGGAAGAGCGGCAACATGCTCTATCCGCTGCCGCCGGTCATGGTCAGCTGCGGCCGGCCGGGAGAGCGGCCCAATATCATTACCGTCGCCTGGACCGGCACGGTCTGCACGAACCCGGCGATGGTGAGCATCAGCATCCGCCCGGAGCGGTATTCCTACGGGATCATCCGGGATACGGGGGAGTTCGTGATCAACCTCACGACGGAAAAGCTGACGCGCGCGGCCGACTTCTGCGGCGTCGGTTCATATTCCGTGACATTCACTTTGAACGGCAAGAAGAAGGG
>CAJOLD010000044.1:0-9948 GCA_905235435.1 uncultured Lachnospiraceae bacterium | reverse complement strand
GCCGGTCATCGCGGAGAGCCCGGTCAATATCGAGTGCAGGACGCGGCAGATCATCGAGCTCGGATCCCATCATATGTTTATCGCCGAAGTCGCCGCCATCCAGGTGGATGAAAGCTACCTGGACAAGGGAGGGCGCCTTAGGCTGGACAGGGCGGGCCTGTCTGTCTATTCGCACGGGGAGTACTTTGCGCTCGGCCGGAAACTGGGGAAATTCGGCTTCAGCGTTCAGAAGAAAACACCGGGAAACAGGGGGACTTGCCAAAATAATTAATATGTTGTATAATACGGCATAATTATGTTCATCATGAATGTTTTCCTAAAGGGGAGCGTTAGGAGGTTAATTCATCGTGAGAAATAAGCAGTACCTTGCGCTGCTTCTTGCAGCGTCAGTATCGGTTTCCCCGGCCCTTTCGGCCACCGTCCTGTACGGCGCCGAAAACGGCGGAGAGATCAGCGAAAGCAACGGAGCCGCGGGCCGTGAGGGGGGCGAAACGGATCCGAAAGAGGAGACCGGCGAGACGGATCCGCCGGAGTCTTCCGAGGAGACGGATCCGCCGGAGTCTTCCGGGGAGACGGATCCGCCGGAGTCTTCCGAGGAGACGGATCCACCGGAGTCTTCCGAGGAGACGGACCCTTCCGAGGAGACCGACGATGCGGAAGAGACGGAGTCTGAGTCGGAGACGGAAAGCGAATCGGAAACCGAGGAGACAGAAGGCCCCGGCGAAACGATCGTGCCCGAAGAGTCCGAGACGGAGAGCGAATCGGATACGGAAGAGACCGAACCCGAAGACCTCGATGAGGACGAGACCGAGTCGGAAAGTGAGACCGAGAAAGAGACCGAGAAAAGCACGGAAGCCGCGGAGACCCCCGCGGAGTTTGTCACACTGGTCGACGAGTTCTATACCATTCCCGGTTTTTCCGTGGATCCCACCAAGTATCCGGCGGCTGATATCAGCGCCAATACGGTGGAGATCTACTGGTATCTTCGCAATGAGATGAAGCTGAACCATGCCGCTGCCTGCGGCGTTCTGGCGAACATTCATCTCGAGTCAGGATTTTATCCCCTTGCGCTGGGCGACGGCGGAACATCCTACGGCATCTGCCAGTGGCATCTCGGACGTTTCTCATCCCTGATGAGCTACTGCGGATCCATCAACAAGGATTACAATACACTGGACGGACAGCTGCACTATCTGCAGCATGAATTCGAGACCCTGTACTACGGGACCTACGAATACCTGCTCCGTGTACCGGATACGCCCCAGGGGGCATATGACGCCGCCTATTACATGTGCGTCCATTTCGAATCGCCTTCTGAGATGGAGATGCGCGGACAGCAGCGCGGCAACCTCGCAAAGAATGAGTATTATAAGAGGTCCTATGACCGCGACGATGTTCTCTGGGAGCTCTTCGCAAAGCTTCCGGAAGTAAGGGTCGCCGCAGGCGTACTTGCCGGCAGCGCGATCGTTGACAAGGAGCAGCGCTCCGTCGCGGAGGAGGTCTTTGAGACGCCCGTCAAACGCGGAGATACCGTGGAAACAGCGGAGGAGATCGCTCCGGCTGCCCAGCAGGAGACCGAACTCCCGGCAGGGCTCGTGATGCTTCCGGAGACGGATATTCCGGATGCCGCGCAGGTCCGCGAGGAGAAAGCGGCAGCAGGCAGGACAGAAACGGAAGCGCAGACCGAGGCAAAGACAGAGACCGAAGCGCAGGCGCAGACCGAAGCACAGGCGCAGACCGAAGCGCAGACACAGACCGAAGCGCAGACAGAGGCGCCGGGGGATCCGAAGGAGGACTCCAGGATCGATGCCGACGGCAAGTGGATCGAGGTCCCGGCGGAAGCCGAGACGACCACACGCCTCTATGTGCGTTCAGAGCCCGACTGGCAGTCGAAGGCGCTCAGCATCCTGAAACAGGGCGGGCATGTGACGATCACCGAGATCTGCACCGGCGGATTTGTAAAGATCACCTACAAGGGCGACTCCGGAGACAAGGAAGGCTATGTACAGTCCTACTACCTGACGACCGGAAAGCTTTCGGCGAACGGCGCGCATGAAGAGACTGAGGCGCCGCAGACCGAAGCGGCTCCCGTGACAGAGACCGGGGCGGCAGCGCCGCAGACTGAGGCAGCTCCCGCGACCGAGACCGAAGCGGCGGAGACCGAGACCGAGTTCCGCGTCAGCCTTGGCGGGGACAGCGCATCTGCCGGCACCGAGGCCGCAGCGGATCTTGAGGCGGAGGCAGAGGTCAGGCCCTGCTTTATCGGCGACTCCCGCGTGGTCGGAATGGCGCAGACCGCCGGCTACTACAGCTATGTAGGGCGCGTAAGCGCCGGCTATGACTGGCTTGCGGGCGAGGGCGGCGACTACGTGAAGTCCGAAGTCGAAAAGGGCGACAGACAGGTCGTTGTCTGCCTGGGCGTCAATGATCTCGGCAACGTGGACAGATATATCAGCTGGTATGAGAACTTCCTGGCATCCCATCCGGACGCGGACCTCTGGTTCATGGCCGTCAACCCGGTGGATCAGGCGGCGGAGTCGCAGAACGGCTATTCCGTTCTCAACAGCCAGATCGAGACGTTCAACGAGAAACTGCGCACGGCATTCCCGGAGAGGTTTATCGACACCTACTCCTATCTGCGGACGAACGGATATCTTACCGCAGACGGCGTGCATTACAGCGGCACCACCTATGAGGAGATTCAGAATTTCGCTGTAGCGTGCCTGCAGGCAAACCTGTAAAGCGGCTTACTGTAAAAGTACGGCGGGCACCGGACCGGAAGGTCCGGCGCCCGTTTTTTCTGAAACGGGAAAAGACCGAAAAGAGAGACTATGACATTTAAGGAAAGACTTCAGGAACTATTCAGCCCTATCGATATGACCCAGGGATCACCGGTGCGGCAGATCATGCTGTTCACCATCCCGATGCTGATCGGCAACATGGCCCAGCAGCTCTACAATACCGCGGACAGCATCATTGTCGGCCGTTTTGTGGGAGATAACGCGCTGGCGGCCGTCGGCAGCGCCGGCCCCATCCTTAACCTTCTGATCGTGCTCTTCGTCGGCATCTCCGTCGGCGCGGGCATCGTCACGGCCCAGTATTTCGGCGCCAGGGACAGGGAGAACCTGGCCCGGGCGGTCGGGAGCTGCATCCTGGCCACCGGCATCGCCTCCGTCATCCTGATGATCGTCGGCCCGCTGGCCGCGCGGCCCATGCTCCGGCTCCTGAACACGCCGGATACGATCATCGACTGGTGCACCGAGTA
Organism: uncultured Lachnospiraceae bacterium; assembly: GCA_905235435.1. GTDB lineage: Bacteria > Bacillota > Clostridia > Lachnospirales > Lachnospiraceae > CAMOKZ01. Next base: position 6,683 of record CAJOLD010000044.1, on the reverse strand, counting down.
TCTGGTCATCCTGTTTCTCGGCGCCGCCGGCAGCGGCTACTACAACATTTTAAGCGGGGTCCTGCGCGGCCTCGGGGATTCCTTCGCCGCGCTCATGTACCTGCTGGTCGCGACCGTTCTGAACATCGGCCTGGATTACCTGTTTGTCGCGAAGTTCGGGATGGCTGTCGCGGGCGTCGCGCTGGCGACGATCATCGCGCAGTGCGTCTCCGCCGTCCTCTGCCTGCGCAGACTGACGAGGATGAAGGACATCTTTGAGCTGCGGCGGGAGCACTTAAAGCCCGATCCCGAAAACCTGCTCCGCCTGATCCGCCTCGGCCTTCCGTCGGGACTTACCCAGGCGATCTTTTCCATGTCGATGATCGTGGTGCAGTCACTGACGAACAGCTTCGGAGAGATGTTCATCGCCGCGAACGTGATCGTGATGCGCGTGGACGGCTTTGTCATGATGCCGGCCTTTTCCTTCGGCACCGCCATGACGACGTACTCCGGTCAGAACGTGGGAGCGCAGCGGCCTGACCGCGTGGAACAGGGTGCCCGCCAGGGTACGCTGTGCGCCATGGGTGTCTCCGCCGTCCTGACTGTGCTGATCCTCGTCTTCGGCCGCGGGATCATGGGCATCTTTACGGAGACGGAGGAACTGATCGAGATGAGCTACCATATGATGAGCATTATCGCCGTCGGCTATATCGCGACGGAGATCACACAGTGCCTCTCCGGGATCATGAGAGGGGCGGGCGATACGATGACGCCCATGTGGATCTCCCTCCTCTCGAGCGTGGTCATCCGCGTGCCCGCGGCCTATCTGCTCGTTGCCCTTACAAAAACGCCGGAGAACCCGCAGGGGAACTGCGCCATGCTGTTCGTGAGCCTGCTGCTCTCCTGGTGCATCGGCGCGCTGATGACGCTCATCGCGTACCGCAGAGGAAAGTGGAAGACACTGGTCACAGGAAATCAAAATGAGAAAGAAGTTTCTTAACGCATCACTGCGCACGAAGATCATGCTCTTTTTCCTGCTGGTCTCGCTCGTCCCGCTGCTGCTTTTCTCCTTTGTTCTGGGGAGGCAGCTGCTCCGGGAGCAGAGGAGCTCGGAGGAACTGCACACGCGCCAGATGGTGGAGCAGGTGCGCCTGTCGCTGGACACCTACATCGGCGTCCTGGACGATACGATGAATACCCTGGTCCTCGCGCTGGAGGATGAGTGGGAAAACGGAGAGGAAGGGGCAGCGGAGAACAGCATCCGGCGGCTCGTCGCTTCCCAGCCCTATATCGTCGGCGCCCTCGTCGCCTACGAGGATGACACCTATACGGGCGTCAATATGCGGAGGGTATCGAGGGATCCCTTCCGGGACGAAGGCTGGTACAAGGATGCCGTGAGCCGGGAAGGCCGGATGAAGGTGATCAGCTCCGCGGTCGGAAGGAACGTCATCTCCAACGAAAAATACCGCTCGGACACGATCTTCTCGGCAGCGCGGTCCTTTAAGATCACCGGCGATCACCCCAGGGAGGGCGTGATCCTGATGGACATCAGGCATGACCTGATCGAGAGCCAGATCGCCTCGGCCGAGATCGGAGAGAAGGGCTTTTTCTTCGTGACGGACGCGGACGACCGGGTCACCTACACCCCGGAGAACGATGTGGTCTACCGCATCGACGAGGAGAGCATCCTGTCCGCGACCGAAGCCTCGCAGTTTCTGCGTGTGGACGGCACGGACTACATGATCGCCAGCGTTTTCAGCCCCGTCACGGAATGGCATTTCGTGGGCGTCGTGCCGACCGCGGAATACTACAGAGGCATCGCGGGGGTCTACCGGGTCCTGATCATCTGCGCGCTGCTCGCGATCGCGCTGGTGCTCGCGCTGGGCTTTATCTTCGCGAACTATGTGACGAAGCCGGTGCGCAAGCTGACGGTGCTGATGGACAGGGTCGAGGAGGGCGATTACTCCGTCCGCTTCGACAGCCTCTATGAAGATGAGATCGGTGTCCTGGGCAGGCATTTCAACAGTATGAACGACCGGACGGACGACCTGGTCAACCGCCTGCACGTGGAGGAGCAGAGCCGGCTGGAGGCGCAGATCAAGAGCCTTCAGGAGCAGATCAAGCCCCATTTCCTCTACAACACCCTCGATACGATCAGCTGGCTCGCGAGAAAGTATAAGGCGCAGGAGGTCGTCGATATCATCGACGCGCTGACGACCATGTTCCGCGTGGGACTCTCGAACGGGCGCGACTATATCACCCTTAGGGAGGAGCGCACCCACGTGGCCAACTACCTGTATATCCAGAAGTGGAGATACAGCGACCAGATGAACTACGAGATCGACATTCCGGAAAAGTACGACGACCTGATGGTGCCGAAGCTGATCCTGCAGCCCCTGGTGGAGAACGCGATCTATCACGGCATCAAGAACAAGCGGGGCGGCGGGACCATCCGGATCTTTACCACGGAGGAGAACGGCTTTCTGCTGCTTTCCGTGGAGGACGACGGCGCCGGCATGGAGGAGGAGAAGCTCCTGGAGATCCGGCAGCAGCTGGCGGATCCGGAGCTGGACCGCAGCAAGATCGGCTTCGGCCTCTATTATATCGCGGAGCGCATCCGGCTTTATTTCGGGGAAGGCTCCGGCGTAACGATCGACAGTAAAGTAGGAGAATTTACAAGGATCACTATTGTGATTCCCCTGAAGGAGAGCGAGCATGAACAGGATGGAGGAGAGCAGGGTGACGGGACCGCTTCATGAAGACGAGCCAAAATACAGGGTCGTGATCGCGGACGACGAGACGATCATCCGCTGGGGCCTTAAGAGCTTTGTGGAACAGGACCCGGACTTCGAGGTGTGCGCCATGGCCGGGGACGGCGAGACGGCGCTCGCAATGTGCCGCGAATGGAAGCCGGACCTTGTCCTGGCCGACATCAATATGCCCTTTATGAACGGACTGGAATTTCTGACCCTGCTCCGGAAGGAGCAGCCCGACGCCTGCATTGTGATCGTGACAGGCTATGAGGAGTTCGAGTTCGTGCAGACGGCGCTGCGCCTCGGCGTGAAGGAGTACATCTTAAAGCCGATCATGGAGGACAAGTTCTTCCAGATGCTCACGGACGTGAAGGCGGAGCTTGCCGACCAGAGGCGGCAGAAGCGCTACATCGTCTGGGCGGAGAGCCAGATGGAGCGCTACAGCCTGTACATGACGGAACGGTTCTTCCAGGAATGGCTTGGCGGCGAGCTGGACGTCTCCGAGGCGGAGACGCAGATCCGCTACCTGAAGCTGGACATCCCGGAGGCGTACAGCGTTGTCCATCTGGACGTCCGGGAGGCCGCGGACCGGCCGGCGGACGCGGCGGCGTGGGATCAGAACCTGACGCTCCTCGCCTGCCAGAACATCCTGTCCGACCTGGCGAAGGATCACGGAAAGAAACTGCTCTGCGTGCGCCTCTCTTCGGACCACCTGGCGCTGATCTCCGAGCGGCTTGACGACGGGGCCCGCCAGGGCATGAAGGAGGACATCCGGTCATCCTTCTCGAAATACCTCTACCTGGACACCAAGTTCGCGATGCGCGACGGCGCCGGGACAGAAGCGCTCCTTGCCTGCATGGAGGAGTGCGAGAAGGAGCTGAGCAGCCAGACCGTGTACTCAAAGCTCACGGTCGAGGCGGTCCGCATCCTGGAGGAGTCCTACGGGGACAGCGAGCTCTCCCTGAACATGGTCGCGGAGCAGCTGGGCGTGACGCCGCAGCATCTGAGCCGGACCTTCAGGGCGGAGACGGGCGTGACCTTTGTCTCCTACCTTTCCAGGCTGCGCATCCGCAAGGCCATGCTCCTTCTGCAGGATCCCGCGCTGAAGATGTACGAGATCGCGGAGCAGACCGGCTACGTTTCGCAGCACTATTTCAGCAACGTCTTTAAGAAAGCGATCGGGGTCTCCCCGGCGGATTACCGGAAGTCATTTCTTACAGGAGATAAAGAGAAAGAATGAGCAGAAAAAGGAGACCGGCCGCTCTTGCCGCGCTGCTTCTTCTTGCGGCCGCGCTTTTGCTCGCGGGCTGCGCGGGCGGGGCCCGCACGACCGATGTGCGCTGGCTGATCGGCGTTTCCATGGCGGACCTCAACACCCCGTGGCGCACGCTGCTGCGGGAGAGCCTTGAGGAGTACGCCGGTGAATACCCGGACGTGCGGCTGATCGTGCTGGATGCCGCCGGCGACAGCGAAAAACAGGAGCAGGACATCGAGCGCCTGCAGAAATACGGGATCGACCTGCTGATCGTATCTCCGACGGACGTGGAGACGATGAGCGGCGTCGTGAGCAGCGTCTATGAAAAGATCCCCGTCATTGTCATGGACCGTTCCGTTGAGGGGTTCGACTATACCCAGTACATCGGTCCCGACAACGAGCTGATCGGCCGCCAGGCCGCCAGGCAGGCTCTTTCGTATATCGAGGCCGCCGGGGGCGGGCTGGGGGTCCTGGAGATGATCACGGACACGTACGTCGACTGGGAGCGCAGGGCCGCGTTCCTGGAGACCTCAAAGACGGAGGGCATCCCCGTGATCGACCTGGTGCTGAGCGAGTCCACCCGCGACTGCGCGGAGGACACCCTGCTGAAAAATCCCTCCAGGCTGGACGGCGTCGGCGTGATCTTCGCGCACAACGACGCGGTCGGACAGGGCGCGAAGCGGGCCCTGCGGCAGCTCGGGAGAGAAGATATCAAGATCATCGGCGTGGACGGCTTTGACGGGGAGGACGGCGGCCTTGCCATGGTGGAGAGCGGGGAGATCAACGCGACCATCACCTGCCCGACGGGAGGCCGGGAAGCGATCGCGAACGCCCTGAGCATCCTGGAGGAGGAGGAGGGCGTCCCCAAAAAGATCATCATGCGGAGCACCCTGGTGAACGAGGAGACGCTGCCTGCCTATATGCAGCAGCGGGAGATGCGCCGCGCGAAGGGCGCCGCGGGAAAGAGCGGTGAGCCCATCCGCCTGGGCTTCGTCCAGGTCAATGAGAACGGCGGTTTTCGTATCGCCAACACCAAGTCGCTGCTGGAGTCGGCGGAGGCCGCGGGCATCGACCTGGAGCTTGCCACGCCGGATATGACGCTCGAGGGACAGATCGAACAGATCCGGACGTTTATCCGCGAGGGCGTGGATGTGATCGGCATCTCCCCGGTCGTAGAGAGCGGCTGGGAGGAGGTCCTTGCGGAGGCGAAGGAGGCCGGGATCCCGGTGATCCTCTCCGACCGTATGATGAACGTCGACCCGGAATCCTACGAGGCCTTTATCGGCGGCGATTTCGTCGAGGAGGGGAAAAAGTGCGCGCGCTGGCTGGCATCGAACTGCAGCGGGGACAACGTGCGGATCTTTGAGCTGGAGGGCACCATCGACTCGACGCCCGCCAACGACCGGAAGCGGGGTTTTGAAGAGGAGATCGCGAAGAGCGGGCGGTTCGGGATCGTCCGTTCGGAGTGCGGCGATTTCAACCGGGACGAGGGAAAGCGGATCATCGCGGAGTACCTTGAGGAGAATGGTTGTGACTTTGACGTCCTCTACGCGCACAACGACGAGATGGCGCTGGGCGCGATCGAGGCCATGGAGGAGTCCGGCCTGCAGCCCGGGACCGACGTGCTCATCCTGTCGGTGGACGGGACGTCGGAGGCGCTGACCAGGCTCCAGGAAGGGAAGATGAACTGCGTCGCCGAGTGCAGTCCGCTGCTGGGCGATCATATGATGTCCGCCGCGGAGGAGCTGATGAAAGGGGAAGAGATCCCGATGCGGATCATCACGGATGAGATGCTTTTTACACAGAAAACGCCCGCCGTTTACTTCCAGGACAGGAAATACTGACCTGACAAGGGCGAATTTTTAACATTCTTTTGTACATTTTTGCCCATCGGCCAAAGTGCCGCTTGGAAAACTCGTAAAAACCAACTAATTTATTATAAAGATTTCCTCCCTTTTATGTTGTATAGTTTTATTATCCGCTGACAGGAGAAGTCAGCAGTGCAAAAACTATATTTTATAAAGGGAGGTTTCTTTATGAGGAAAACAATGGCAGCTGTTCTTGGAATGGCACTGGCAGTCGGTATGCTCGCAGCTCCGGCAATGGCAGATGACGATGTTCTGACGATCGGTTTCGCACAGCTTGGTGCAGAGTCCGGATGGCGTGATGCCGAGACCAACGACATCAACACCTACAACGAAGAGCATGACGATGTTGAGTTCCTGTTCTCAGATGCTCAGCAGCAGCAGGCTAACCAGATCGACAACATCCGCAGCTACATCCAGCAGGGTGTTGACGTTATCGCATTCCCGCCCGTCGTTGAGACCGGTTGGGAGGGTGTCCTTCAGGAAGCACAGGATGCCGGCATCCCGGTTATCCTTGTTGACCGTGGCGTAGATGCCAACACTCCGGAAGATCTGTATGCGACCGTTATCTCCTCCGACTTCATCTGGGAAGGCGAGCAGGCTGCACAGCTTCTGGCTGACGCTATGGGCGGCGCTGGCAAGGTCGTTGAGCTTGAAGGTACCGTTGGTGCTTCCGCTGCTAATGATCGTAAAGCTGGTTTCGACGGCTATGTCGAAGAGAACCTTCCGGATGTTGAGATCATCGAGTCTCAGTCCGGTGACTTCACCCGTGCAGGCGGCAAGGAAGTTATGGAAGCTGCTCTGAAGAGCTATGACCAGATCGACGGTGTG
>CAJOLD010000043.1 GCA_905235435.1 uncultured Lachnospiraceae bacterium | reverse complement strand
CTTTACGGCGCCTTTGCGCCGCGCCTCCTACACGGATTCACGGACCACAAGGGCCGGCTCAAGGAGCACCGTGTCGCTTGTATCCGGAGACTCCATCCTTCTTAGCAGCATGGAGGCCGCCTGCTGTCCCATCTCAAAGCGGGGCTGCTGTACCGTCGTAAGAGTGGGGGTCACATACTGCGAGAGCGGCAGGTCGTCAAAACCCATCACGCCGATCTCATCCGGCACGGAGATCCCGAGTTCCCGGAGGGCCTTCAGGATACCGAAGGCGATGTAATCGGCGCCCGCGAAGATCGCGTCGCAGCCTTTCAGCTTCCCCTGCGCGTACAGGTCCATCACCGCGGCGCAGCCGTGCTCCGGGCTGATGCCGGTATCCACGTACTGCAGATGTTCCCGGGGGTCCAGCCCGCATTCCCTGCACGCGTCGATGCATCCCTCATACCGCTCATGAAGAGAGATCCTGTTCGGGAAGCCGATGAATATGATATTCGTCCTGTTCTTCTGCAGCAGGTAACGGGCGCCGATGTATCCGCCGCGCCGGTTATCCACGCTGATCGTATTCGTTTTGACATCCCCGATCCTGTCGACGCTGACCACGGGGATCCCCGCGCACTCCTCCGGGAAGGCGGTATGTCCGCCGGTCCCCAGCAGGATGACGCCGTCAATGTTCCGGTTCGTCAGGTCCCGCAGGTTCTCCCTTTCCGTCTCCTCGCTGCCCCGCGAATTGGAGACGATGGAGCTGTAGCCTGCCTCCGCGAGGACACTCTCGATGCCCGCGAGGACGTCCAGGAAGAAAATGTTGGACAGATCGGAAACGATGATGCCGGCAGACCTCGAACTCTTCATCTTCAGACTGCGGGCGACGAGATTCGGGCGGTACTTAAGCTCGCTGACCGCCTCCATGATCCGCTCTTCCGTCTCCGGCCGGACCTTCTTTTTGCCGTTCAGAAAGTATGAGACTGTGCTGGGAGAGACGCCTGCCCGCTCCGCAACATCCTTTAGAGAAGCCATCTTCCGTCCCGCCTTTCGCATCTGAGCCTTTCGGCTTTCTACCCTACTTTCTACCCTAATAGTATGCTTTCGTTTTGTGCTTGTCAATCGTTTGATTTCCTGGAATAAAAAACGCGGTGTTTCCCTGTGTAATGCCTCAGAGAAACGCCGCGCTTCTATTATTCAGCTTATGCCGGTTCTGTGATTCGCCGGTTTTATGATGCGCCTGCTTACTGATTCGCCTGTCTTATGATCCCTGTCCGCGAAGTTCCTCAGTCCGCGAAATTTCTCAGTCCGCGAAGTTCCTCAGTCCGCAAAAAGGGCTGTGGACAGGTAGCGGTCGCCTGAGTCGGGCAGCAGAACGACAATGTTCTTGTCCGCGTTTTCGGGGCGCGCCGCCAGGATCAGGGCTGCCTTCAGTGCCGCGCCGGAGGAGATCCCGACCAGAACGCCCTCTGCTTTCGCGAAGGCTGCGCCTTCTTTGAAGGCGTCCTCGTTCTCGATCGTGATGACTTCGTCGTAGACGCTGGTGTCGAGGGTCTCGGGCACAAAGCCCGCGCCGATGCCCTGGATCTTATGAGGGCCTGCTTTTCCCTGGGTGAGGACCGGGGAACCTGCCGGTTCGACAGCGACGATCTTCACTTCCGGTTTCTGCTCTTTCAGGTATTTGCCGACGCCGGTGATGGTGCCGCCGGTGCCGACGCCCGCTACGAAGATATCAACTTTTCCGTCGGTCTGCTTCCAGATCTCCGGGCCGGTCGTCGCGTAATGGATGGCCGGGTTTGCCGGATTGACGAACTGTCCGAGGATCACGGAGCCGGGAATGGCCGCCTGCAGTTCCTCCGCCTTCGCGATGGCTCCCTTCATGCCGAGCTTGCCGTCGGTAAGCTCGAGGGAAGCGCCGTAGGCTTTGAGCAGGTTTCTTCTCTCAACGCTCATCGTCTCCGGGAGCGTAAAGATGGCATGGTAGCCCTTTGCTGCAGCGACTGCCGCATGCCGCAAGGCCGATGCCGGTGTTGCCGCTGGTCGGCTCAATGATGGTCGCGCCGGGCTTAATGGTGCCCTTTTTCTCGGCGTCTTCGATCATGGCCAGTGCGATCCTGTCCTTGACGGATCCGGCCGGGTTAAAGTATTCCAGTTTGGCCAGGAGCGCTTTTCCCTGCACGCCTGCCTTCTCGCTGTATCTGGACGCGCGCAGCAGCGGAGTGCCGCCTACAAGGTCCAGTGCGCTTTCTTTGATATCTGCCATGTTTCTTCCTCCTCCAGTCTGATCGCTGTAAGAATCTGTCCTGCGGTTATTTGTTCAGGTTATTTGTTCAGTTTCTTAACTGCTTCGAAGCCCTGCTCAAGATCCCAGAGGATATCGTCGATATGCTCGGTACCGATGGAGAGCCTGATGGTGTTCTGCGCGATGCCCGCGGCCGCAAGCTGCTCGGGGGTCATCTCGGCATGCGTCGTGTCATACGGATGGATGACAAGGCTCTTGACATCCGCCACGTTCGCCAGCAGCGAGAAGATGGTCAGTCCGTCGATGAACGCGTAGGCTTCTTCCTTGCCGCCCTTGATGTTGAAGGTGAAGATGGAAGCGCCGCCGTTCGGGAAATACTTCTCATACAGCGCATGGTTCGGATGATCCGGAAGGGAAGGATGATTGACCTTCTCGACCAGCGGGTTGGACGCGAGATATTCCACGACCTTCTTCGTGTTCTCATTGTGGCGCTCCAGGCGGAGAGACAGCGTCTCAAGGCCCTGCAGAAGCAGGAACGCGTTGAACGGAGAAATGGCAGCGCCGGTGTCACGCAGCAGGATGGCGCGGATGTAGGTCACAAAAGCGGCCGGGCCTGCAGCCTGTACGAAGGAAACGCCGTGATAGCTGGCGTTCGGCTCGGTGAACTGCGGATACTTTCCGGAAGCGGTCCAGTCGAACTTGCCGCTGTCTACGATGATGCCGCCCAGCGTGGTGCCGTGGCCGCCGATGAACTTCGTGGCGGAATGAACAACGATATCAGCACCGTGCTCGATCGGCCTGATCATGTACGGGGTGCCGAAGGTGTTGTCGATGACAAGCGGGATCTTGTGCTCATGCGCGATCTCAGCCAGCGCGTCGATGTTCGGAATATCCGAATTCGGATTGCCCAGGGTCTCGATGAAGATGGCCTTCGTCTTGTCGTTGACCGCTTTCTTTACCTCGTCAAGATCATGGATGTTGACGAAGGTGGTATCGATCCCGTATCCCGGGAGCGTGTTGTCCAGCAGATTGTAGCTGCCGCCGTAAATAGAGTTCTGCGCAACGATGTTGTCGCCTGCGCCGGCAAGCGCCAGAATAGTATAGGTAACAGCCGCAGCACCCGCAGCAACTGCCAGAGCGCCGACGCCGCCCTCAAGGGCCGCGATCCTCTCTTCAAGGACAGCCTGCGTAGAGTTGGTCAGTCTGCCGTAGATGTTGCCGGCATCGCGAAGGCCGAAACGGTCCGCCGCATGCTGTGCGCTGTGGAATACATAGGAAGTGGTCTGATAGATCGGCACCGCTCTGGAATCGGTAGCCGGATCCGCCTGCTCCTGCCCTACATGAAGCTGCAGGGTCTCAAACTTGAACTGATGGTCGCTCATAATAAATAGTCTCCTTTCAAACAAAGCAAGAATTGCATATAAAGCATATCTGATTAGTATGTAATATACTCCTGCCTCCGGGGTTTGTCAAGAGAAAATTTAAAAAAAGACCGCCGCTTTTTTTGCGGCGATCTTTTTCGCTTTCATTGTTTCATTATTCTACTGCATCGCGGCTCTTAAGACTTCCAGATTCTGCTCCATGACTCCCAGATAGGTCGTCCCGCTCTGCGCTTCTTCCAGCGTTGTGTTCTGCATGGAACAGAGGGCGGCGATGTCCTGGTCCTTCGTTTCCGTGTTGTCCCGGATGGTCCCGGCCAGCTTCCCGTCCGAGCCTTCGATGGTCAGGATGGTGCCAAGCCCCAGCTCATCGATCTTATTCGCGAGGAAGATGACGGTCTCGAAGCTCGCCTCCGACTCCGCGCTGCATCCGTCAAAGGCCGCGTAATACCGGATCCCGTAATCCTCCGTCAGATACCTGAACGGGAAACGGTCTCCGAACAGGATGGTATCTTTTCCGCTGCTGCCTGCCATCTCGATGTAGCTTTCGTCCAGCGCGGCGAGCTTCTCCTGATAGGCGGCCGCGTTCTTCGCGTACACATCCGCATGCTCTTCATCTGCCCTGCCCAGGGCGTCCGCGATCGCGGCCACACACACAGACGCGTTTCGCAGAGAGAGCCAGACGTGCTCATCGTATTCCGCGCCGCCGGCTTCTTTGCCGCCAGCCTCTTCTTCTTCCTTTAAGGAATCCGCGAGCACTTCCATCAGGTCGACGGTCACCATCTCTTTGTTGACGGCCTCCTTCAGGGCATCCTCCACCCACGCGTCGGACTCGCCGCCCACGTAGATAAAGACGTCCGCCGTCCCGACCTTCATGATGTCCGCGACGGTCGGCTGGAAGCTGTGCATGTCTACGCCGCTGCCAAGGAGCAGCGTGACCTCGGCATTCTCCGCCTCGCTCCCCATGATCTCCCTGACCCAGTCGTACGCCGGGAAGATGGTCGCCACGACTTTTAACGGCTCTGCCTGCGCCGGAGCGCCGGCCGCGGCTGATACGGACAAGGCCGCCGCGAGGCAAAGGACCGCGCGGGCCGCAGTTTTAAACAATCTTTTCATCATGAATTATTCTGCTGTTCGACCAGCCTTCCGCTGCAGTAGATCTCACGGAGCTTCGGCTTGTCGATCTTGCCGGTCGCGTTGCGGATGACCGGCGCGAAGATGATTTTACGAGGCCTCTTGTAGCGCGGCAGATCCAGGCAGAAGCGGTCCACTTCCTCCTCGGTCAGCTCCATCCCTTCCTTGACCTGGATGATCGCTGCCGGCATCTCGCCGAGACGGCTGTCCGCCATTCCGATCACGGCCACGTCGTGGATCTTCGGATGCGCGGCCAGGAAGCTTTCGATCTGTACCGGGTACAGGTTCTCGCCGCCGGAGATGATCACATCCTTCTTGCGGTCGACGACATAGATGAAGCCCTCTTCATCCTGCATCACCATATCGCCGGTGCGGAGCCATCCGTCAAACATTACTTCGGCCGTCGCCTCCGGGTTCTTGTAATATTCAAGCATGACGCCGGGGCCTTTTACGCAGAGCTCGCCGACCTCTCCCTGCTTCACATCCTGATCATTCTCGTCGATGATCCGCGTCTTCCAGCCGTAGCCCGGCACGCCGATGGCGCCGACCTTGCGGACATTCTCAATTCCGAGATGCACGCAGCCGGGGCCGGTGGATTCGGAAAGGCCGTAGTTCGTATCATACTGATGATGCGGGAAGACCTCGAGCCATTTGCGCACAAGGCTGGGCGGCACCGGCTGCGCGCCGATGTGCATCAGCCGCCACTGGCTGAGCTTGTAATCCGCGGGATCAAGCTTTCCGGATTCGATCGCCACAAGAATGTCCTGCGCCCACGGGACCAGGAGCCAGACGATGGTGCAGCCCTCGTTCGATACGGCGTCAAAGATCGCCTCGGGCTTGTTTCCTTTCAGGAGCACCGCGCGGCTGCCCGTGTAGAGCGAACCGAACCAGTGCATCTTCGCGCCGGTGTGATACAGCGGCGGGATGCAGAGGAAGCAGTCATCCTTCGTTGTCTTATGATGGATGGCCTCCATCCGGGCGGACTGCATCAGCGCAAGGTGGTTGTGCAGGATGGCCTTCGGGAAACCGGTCGTGCCGGAGGAGAAATAGATCGCGGCGTGATCCGTATCTTCGATGAGCACCAGCGGCGCGGAAGAAGACGCGTTCGAAACGATGCGGAAATAATCCTCCGCGTAGGCCGGGCAGGAATCGCCGACATAGAACAGCAGCGTATCCTTCTTGATGGTCCCCGCGATATCCTCGATGCGGCCGATGAACTCCGGTCCGTAGAACAGCACGTCCGAATCGGAAGCGTCCAGACAGTACCGGATCTCCTCCGCCGTGAAACGGAAATTCAGAGGCACCGCGACCGCCCCGGTCTTCAGGATGCCGAAATAGATCGGCAGCCACTCCAGGCAGTTCATCAGCAGGATCGCGCATTTCTGATCCTTCTTGATGCCGCGCTCCATCAGCATGTTCGCGACACGGTTCGCTTTCTCATCGAAAACGGACCAGGTGATCGAGCGCCTGTAGTAGGAGGAGGAGGTCGGCTGGATCAGCTCGTACTCCTTCCATGTCACCCGCTGCTCCTCACGGATCTCCGGGTTGATCTCGACAAGCGCCGTCTCATTCCCATACAGTTTGCTGTTTCTCTCCAGCAGGTCAGTAATAGGCATAATGTAAATCCCCCATTTTTTTGGTTTAAACTGCTAAAGTATCATAGCTTTTTTGCCCGTAAATGTCAATCGTTTGGTATACTTTTACGCGCCAATGCGCTATAATGTCAAGGTGAAAGTCCCGCCCGCGAAGACGGTGGTCCGCGGACCGCTTTCCGCTATCAAACAGCCTCATCCCGGCCGGGGTGCGGCTGCCTATGGAGGTTCTCTTATGGAAAACAACAACAAACAGCTGATGCTTGGCAATAAAGCTGTCGCCAGGGGTCTTTTTGAGGCCGGCGTATGTTTTATCTCAAGCTATCCCGGCACGCCCAGCACCGAGATCACGGAGGAAGCTGCCAAGTACGACGAAATCTACTGTGAATGGGCACCGAACGAGAAGGTCGCCATGGAGGCGGCTTTCGGCGCTTCCCTTGCGGGCCGCCGGTCTTTCTGCGGCCAGAAGCACGTGGGTCTGAATGTTGCTTCGGATCCGCTCTATACCATGTCCTACACGGGCGTGAACGCCGGCATGGTGATCGGCGTCGCGGATGACGCGGGCATGCATTCTTCCCAGAATGAGCAGGACAGCCGCCACCACGCGATCGCCGCGAAGGTGCCGATGCTTGAGCCCTCGGATTCCGCGGAGGCACTCGAGTTCACGAAGCTCGCCTTCGAGCTCTCCGAGCAGTTCGATACGCCCGTTCTCATTAAAATGTGCACGCGCGTCGCGCACTCCCAGTCGGTCGTGGAGCCCGGTGAGCGCGTCGTCCCGGACAAACCCTATGTGAAGGATATCGCGAAGTACGTCATGATGCCGGGCAACGCCAAAAAGCGCCATCCGATCGTCGAGGAGAGGACGAAGGCCCTGACCGAGTACGCCGAGACCTCCCCGCTGAACCGCGTGGAGATGGGCGGCACAAAGATCGGCATCATCACCTCTTCCACCTGCTATCAGTATGTGAAGGAAGTCTTCGGAGATACGGTCAGCGTCCTCAAGCTCGGCATTGCCAACCCGCTGCCGGAGCGCCTCATCCGCGATTTCGCCGCGAAGGTCGACCGCCTGGTCGTCGTCGAGGAGCTCGATCCGATCATCGAGACGCATGTGCGCGCGCTCGGTCTTAAGGTCGAGGGCAAGAACATCCTTCCGATGATCGATGAATTCTCCCAGAACCTGATCGCGAAAGCCTTCGGCGAGGAGGTGCCCGCCACCTGTTCGATCGAGGACGCCATCCCGCCAAGGCCCCCTGTGATGTGCGCCGGATGTCCGCACCGCGGCCTCTTCTATACGCTGCGCAAGAATAACTGCACGGTCCTCGGCGATATCGGATGCTACACGCTGGGCGCGGTCCAGCCTCTGGGCGCCATCGAGCTGACGCTGTGCATGGGCGCTTCCATCGGCGCCGTTCACGGCTTTAACAAGATCCGCGGGGAAGAGAGCGAAGGAAAGACCGTCGCGGTCATCGGCGATTCGACCTTCATGCATTCCGGCATGACCGGTCTCGCGAATGTTGCCTACAACCAGTCGAATTCCACGGTCATCATCCTTGACAACTCGATCACGGGCATGACCGGCCATCAGCAGAATCCGACCACCGGATACAATATCAAGGGAGATCCCGCCGGAAAGATCGATCTGGAGGCGCTCTGCCGCGCGATGGGCTTTGAGCGCGTCCGCGTCGTCGATCCCTACGACCTGGATCAGTGCGATACGGTCCTGAAGGAAGAGCTCGCCGCGAAGGCGCCCTCCGTCATCATCTCCCGCCGTCCGTGCGCGCTGCTCAAATATGTGAAGCACCGCCCGCCGCTTACGGTGGACACGGACAAGTGCATCGGATGCAAGTCCTGCATGCGCGTGGGCTGCCCGGCCATCTCCATCAAGGAAGGCAAGGCACATATCGACAATACGCTCTGCGTGGGATGCGGCGTCTGCAGCCAGCTCTGCAGGTTCGGCGCCCTGCAGGACGCATGAAAGGAGGCCAGGGTGATGGAAACAAAGAATATTATGATCGTCGGCGTAGGCGGACAGGGCTCTCTGCTTGCCAGCAAGCTGCTGGGCCATCTTCTCCTCTCCCAGGGTTATGACGTGAAGGTCTCCGAGGTGCACGGAATGTCGCAGAGGGGCGGCAGCGTCGTCACCTATGTGCGTTACGGCGACCACGTCTATTCGCCTGTCATCGATAAGGGCGAGGCCGATTTTATCGTTTCTTTTGAACTTCTGGAGGCGGCCAGGTGGCTGCCCTACCTGAAGAAAGACGGACAGATCGTGACCAACACACAGCAGATGGATCCCATGCCCGTCATAACGGGCGCCGCTTCCTACCCGGAGGACCTTGTGGAAAAACTCAGGGCCGCCGGCGCGAAGGTCGATGCGCTCGACTGCCTGAAACTTGCCGAGGAGGCCGGTTCCTCCAAGGCTGTGAACATCGTTCTTCTGGGAAGGCTGTCCCACTACTTTGACCTGCCTGAAGATGCCTGGATGAGATCCCTGGAGGCGAACGTTCCTTCGAAATTCCTGGATATGAACAGGAAAGCATTTGAACTCGGAAAAAACTACAAAGAAGCAGAATGAGGTAAAATGAATGGAGAGATACTACCAGGAGTCCATCGAGTGCGCTGACCGGGAAGAGATCCGCGCGATCCAGAGCGAGAAGCTTATTGCCCAGGTCCAGAACGTGTGGAACAACGTTCCCTACTACCGCAAAAAAATGGAAGAAAAAGGAATCACCCCGGACGATATCAAGTCGGTCGATGATCTCCACAAGCTTCCCTTCCTCTCAAAGAATGACCTTAGAGAGTGCTATCCCTACGGACTGCTCGCAAGACCGCTCAAGGACTGCGTGCGCATCCAGTCCACCTCCGGCACGACCGGCAAGCGCGTCGTCGCCTTCTATACGCAGCATGACATCGATCTCTGGGAAGACTGCTGCGCCCGCGCCATCATGGCGGCAGGCGGCACGGATGAGGACGTCTGCCAGGTGTCCTACGGCTACGGCCTGTTCACCGGCGGCCCGGGCCTCAACGGCGGTTCCCACAAGGTGGGCTGCCTGACCATCCCGACCAGCTCCGGCAACACGGACAGACAGATCATGTTCATCATGGATCTTTCCGCGACCATCCTCTGCTGCACCCCCAGCTACGCCGCGTACCTGGGCGAGCGCATGCAGGAAATGGGCCTTGGCCCGGATGATATCCCGCTGAAGGCCGGCATCTTCGGTGCCGAAGCCTGGAGCGAGGAAATGCGCCACGACATTGAGAAGACCCTCGGCATCAAGGCCTATGACATCTACGGCCTCACCGAGCTCTCCGGCCCCGGCGTATCCTTCGAGTGCTCCGCGCAGGCGGGCATGCATGTAAACGAAGACCACTTCATCCCCGAGATCATCGATCCCGATACCGAGGAGGTCCTTCCGGACGGCGAGTACGGCGAGCTCGTATTCACGGCTGTCGACAAGGAAGCCTTCCCGATGATCCGCTACCGCACGCGCGACGTCTGCTGCCTGACGCATGAAAAATGCTCCTGCGGCCGCACGCATGTGCGCATGATGAAGCCGAAAGGACGCACGGACGACATGCTCATCATCCGCGGCGTCAACGTCTTCCCGAGCCAGATCGAGACGGTCCTGCTCAACTACGGATATCCGGCCAACTACCAGATCATCGTCGACCGTGTCAACAACACCGATACGTTCGAGGTCCGCGTCGAGATGACGCCCGAAATGTTCACCGATAACATGGGCGAGATCGCGGAACGCCAGAAAGAGCTCGTCGAGGGACTCAAGTCCATGCTCGGCATCCGCGCGAAGGTCTCGCTGGTCGCGCCCAAGACCATCGCGAGAAGCGAAGGCAAAGCAGTCCGCGTGATCGACAACCGCAAGATTTGAGAATGGAGGTGCCCTATGAGTATCAAACAGATCTCAGTATTTCTTGAGAACAAGCCCGGTCAGCTCAAAGCCATGACCGCCGCGCTCGCATCCAACAACATCGATATGCGCGCCCTCTCGCTCGCGGAGACCAAGGACTTCGGCATCGCCCGCCTCATCGTGGACGACGTATTCGATGCCGTGAACGTTCTCAAAGACAACGACTTCGTCGCGAGCCTCACCCCGGTCCTCGCCGTGGAGATCCCGGATGAGACCGGCGGCCTTGACCGGCTCCTTTCGATCTTCGACGAGACCCAGGTCAATATCGAGTACATGTACGCCTTCCTCGGCGGCAAAGAAACCAAAAAGGCCTGCATGATCTTCCGCGTCGCCGACACCAAGACCGCGGAAGCGCGCCTTGCCGGCAAGGGCCTCACCATACTGAGCCAGGAAGACATTGCGGAGCTGTAAAACAGCCGGCCCCGCAGGGGACGGGCTGGCTTTAGGTTAGGAAGTATAAGAAATAGTTTTAGGAAGAAGAGAAAACACCTTCCGGGATCGGTTTTTACCGATCCCGGGAGGTGTTTTTAGTTTAATGGTCTGCTTTTTTCTTTCCTTTCGCCCGCGGCCACCGAATTCCGGTAGGGATTAAAGCAAGTCGCGACTATTCTTCTGTCCCCCCTGCCTTCTCACCTCAGCTTCAGCGCGAGCATGGTCATGTCGTCGAACTGCGGCTCGTCGCCGACAAATTCTTCGACGGCGTCCTTCATGTTCTTCAGGAGGAGTTTGGCGTCGGCGTCTTTGTCGCTGTTCAGGACTTCGAGCATGCGCTGCGTCCCGAAGAGTTCTTCTTCGGCGTTGGCTGCCTCCGCAATGCCGTCGGTGTAGATGAACAGTGCCCCGCCCCTTTCCAGCTGCAGGGTGCGTTCCTGATATACGATGTCTTCTTTGATGCCGAGCGGCAGGCCGTGCTTGGCGATGAACAGTTCAAAGCCGCCGTCCGCCTTTTTCAGCATGGGGTATTCGTGACCGGCGTTGGAGCAGCGGACCTCCCCGGTGGAGATGGTCAGGATGCCCAGCCATACGGTGACGAACATTCTTTCTTCATTGTTGCTGCAGATCTGGTTGTTGACCTGGCCGAGCACGGCGCCGGGCGATTCGATGGTGAGGGCCGTGTTGTTTACCAGGATCTTGGACATCATCATGAACAGCGCGGCAGGCACGCCTTTCCCGGCCACGTCCGCCATGACGATCGCCAGATGATCGTCGTCGATGAGGAAGAAGTCGTAGAAGTCGCCGCCCACTTCCTTCGCCGGCGTCATGGATGCATAGATGTCGATATCTTTTCTGTCCGGGAATGGCGGGAAGATGCTGGGCAGCATGTTCGCCTGGATCCTGTTTGCCAGCTCCAGCTCGGTGCTGATCCTCTCCTTCTCCGCGGTGATCGTCGTGATCTCCGAAATGTAATTGCGTATCCGGAGAGACAGGTCCGCAACCGATTCGGCGAGCACTTCGATCTCGTCCCCCGTCCTGTATTCGTCCTCCATCTCAAAGGCCGCGTCCATGCGTGAAATATTCGAGGCCCGCTTTGCCATCCTGTTCAAGGGCTTTACGATCCGTCCCGCCACGATCAGCGAGCCGGAGAGCGCGAGGATCATAATGATGACGAGGAGGAGAATGATGGTGCGCAGGCTGCCTGCCGCGTTGTCCGCGGATTTTTTCTCCGCTTCCGCGACGATCTCATCGCAGCTCTCCACCAGGGTCCGCCCGGGGGCAAGGAGCGCATCCGCCTCCACGACCGTGATCAGCGTCCAGCCCACGCTGCCGATGGGCGCGGCGGAAATGTAGTAATCCACTCCGTCCACGGTGACCGGGACCGGATCGGTGCTTCCTCCCGCGGCGAGCGCAAGGAGCTTTTCGATCTCCGGGTTCCCGTCGCAAAGGCTTCCCTCTTCGTCCTCGCGGACCGCCTTAAAAGCGCCCTCCGTCTTCGGGGAGAAGATGACCTTCCCCTCTTTGTCCAGGGTGCAGACAAAGCCGGAGTCCGTCTGCAGGTCCTCCATCGCGCTGTTCATATCGCCAAGGAAAAGATCCGCGCCGGCCACGGCTGCCAGCTCTCCGTCCACGTAGACCGGGACCGCGCAGACGATCCCCTGCCTGTCGGAGAAGCTGTCATTCTCAAGTCCGGTAAAGTACACCCCGCCGCTCTTTGCGGCACCGGTATACCAGGGTCTTTCGGTGACCGGAAAGGTGATGGGCTCTCCGTCCTCCCCCACCTTATACGCGGGATGTTCATCGGCGATCAGCGCGAAGCCGTCCGGGGAAGCGATAAAACAGGAGCCCGCCTCGTCCAGGTTCTCAAAGACCGCGCGCAGCGTCCCGGAGAGACTGCCGAAGAGCCCGATCTGCTTCGCCATCTTCAGCGAGCGGGCGTCTTTCCCCTCTTCCAGAAGGAGCTGCACCTGCACCGTCCCTTCGTCCGCGGGATCCGGCGCGGAGACATCCTGCGCCCTCACGGACCGCGGATCGGAGAGCACCTTTTCCGCACAGGAAGCGATCGTGCTGACCGTTGCCTCCAGATCGTTAAAGACATCGTCGGCGATATAGGCTTCCAGCCCCGTCGTCCGCGTTACCGTGAGCCCGAGGATCTCTTCGACGGTCTCCCGGGAGATGTCCGTAAGGACCTGCTTTTGCTGCTCCGAGGTCTCGCTGACCAGCTCCCTGCTGGAGCGTGACTGCCATACGGCGACAGCACTGTACGCGATGATCACGAAGAGGATCGTAAAGAGAACGAGATTGAATATCTTCTGCTGAAGGCCTCCCAGGACCAGGTTCTTTACTTTTTTCATCATCTACTCCATCATCTGCTGCGCTGCTTTATAATGCCGCCAGATCGTCCACGCGCGTGGCCAGGTCCCTGATCTTCTCCATGAAAAAGGCGAGATCGCTCTGCTGCTTCTCCGTAAGCTGACGGCTTTTCTGAATCTGTCCGACCAGCCGCACATACCCCAGCAGCGCGGCTCTGTCAACGACCTTCTGAATATGCTCCTCATCATCCGTGTCCAGATAAGACCGGATGAACTCATTAAAGAACTCCCCGGCGACTTCGCTCGAGAAGCCCATGAACGACGGCGTGATCGTCCGGTCCATCTCCCCGTAGGCAATATAGAACATATACATATTCGCGATGTCTACGATCGGATGCCCGGTGCTCATACGGTCCACATCAATGAAGAGCGGCTCCCCATTCTGGATCATCACATTTTTGGTATGCAGATCTCCGTGGATGATATGGCGCGTCGGAGGCATCGCCAGAATAAGATCCCGCACTTTTGCCTCCAATTCCGGATCCTGCGGTCCGAGACCTCTTTCCGCAAACTCCAGCAGACGGATGGACGCGTCCGGGAAATCCCCTTCATTCTCCGCCTCGGCGGCGTGTATCGTCTTCGCGAGATCCGCCATCATGCGTGCGTAATATGTCGTACGCCTGGCATCCTTCGCGATCTTCTCCGACATGGTGCTCGCCTCCAGAAGCTCAAACATGGCCCCGTAGCGTTTTCCGACAGACACGATGCCGAAGGAAATGGCCGTCGGAAGCCCCAGGATGAAGACCTTCTTTCCGAGCTCTGTCTCCAGCTCCACGTCCTTGTAGGTGTTGTTTTCGTTGTAGACCTTGACGATCAGATCCTGCGCGTAGCGGTAGACCTCGCCCTTGGCGCCCTTTCCGATCAGCTCGCAGCCGTCGACGGAGACCTCCTGATACTTCCGGTATCTCGCCTTCCTGGAATCGAAGGTGCCGGGCCAGATATAGTTGATATTGGTGATGTATTCCTTATAGGCGCCGGTCCTGTTCAGATCCATCTCGATATATTCCGCGACCGTCTGATAAAACCAGCGCTGCTGATCCGGGTCTTTCTGCTCCAGATAGTCCCAGGTCTTGTCCCCGACCTCGCCGAAGGACGTCGCCAGCGCCCGGATATTTGAGAGCATATCGGCCAGCCAGAGCATCTTAACGCCGATATCCCGGCTCCGCTTCAGGGCCTTCAGCGACTCCTCCCTGCGCGCCATCCAGGAATCTTCCTGCCCCTCGCCGGGATAATACTGCGAATCGGATTTCGAGGCCACCAGGTCCTCGATCCTTTTCCCGAAGCGCTTCTTCACTTCCTCCAGTGTGCCGTCCGTATTGTCTGCTACGTCATGCAGCACGCCCGCCGCTATGACTTCCTTGTCATCGGTCATCGTCGACAGGATCTGCGCCACCTCCAGCGGATGCAGGATGTACGGCTCTTCCTTGATCTTTCTGACCTTGCCCTGGTGCATGATCGTTGAATAGATAATGGCTTCTTCCAGCGGATCCATATAGTGCCCTCTTTTCGTTAAATGCCGGTTTTCGGGTCTGCGCGCCGCGCGTGGTCTGCGCTGCGCGCGTTATATTATATGGGATATTATATACCCTGCAGGCAGATACATGAATACTTTTCTTCGCCCGGACACAGGAAAAAGAGACCGCCGCACCTTCCCGATGCGGCGGCCTGTCGCCATTTCTGCCTTTATTATTTTCTGTATTATTTTACTGATATTTCAGTTCTGCCAGATGCTTCAGGTCTTTTTCCGGCAGCGACGCTCCCGCGAGCTCCTTCAGATGGTCCGCCCAGGCGCGGGCACTCTTTCCTCCGTAGATGACAGCATTCAGTCCGTCGCGCTCGATCCGCGCGTACACTTCTTCGATCTCATCCGCCGTCTTTACGTCCGACAGTTCTTTTTCCAGAGTAGCGAGGCTCTCCTCCGAATATACGATGCCTTTGAGCAGAGCGGTATATCCCAGCGCTTTCGGAAGCGGAACGCAGTCGGCGATCCGGATCTCGATATACTTTTTGATTCGGAAATGGAAGAAGCCCATCGAGATAAAATGCTCGATCAGGGCGGTCCGCTCCTTAGCCGGGAGATCCTCGCTGATCTGTCCGCTTTCGGCCAGATCCTTCGCGCTGCTGCTCCCGACCCACGTCGTCTCTCCGCCATCGGTCAGCAGGATGAGCGGCGTCCTAAAGATCTCGTCCGCAAGCTTTTCATATCCGAAATCATCATCCATCGAATGCGGGATAAAGCCGGTCCTTGCGGGATCCAGATTCTCCCACTCCTGGATCCTGAAAAGGTGCGGCTGCCCGCCGGGCACCTGCAGCACCGAATCCGGGCTGTATTTATTCTCCATCATGATGGCAAGGACGGGCGAGATCTTCTGCAGGATCTGCAGCTTGCGGACCATGTCCGCCTCGGAGCTGTAGTCGACAGAGACCTGCGTGGATGCCGACGCGCGCATCATATATTTCCCGCAGGTGCCGCTGGTCCTGAAATACCGATCCATGAACCCGTATCTCTTTTTGGGAGAAAGGGGGATCTCCAGCGGATCGATGATCCCGCGCTCCACCTTCTCCAGATTGCCTCCGAAGGAAAAATGATAACCCAGCTCCGCGAAGATGGGCGTCCACAGATCATAAAACTTCCTGCAGACCTCTCCGATCCTGTCCGGATCCGAATAGGGATTCACACTGATCTCGAACTGGCAGGACGGCTCCAGCGTGACCGAATACTCATCGGTAAAATAGCCTGCCGTATACCCGTCAATATGAACCTCCACCCCCATGCGGTCTGCTCCGCTTACGCGATCGCTTGATCATATGGAGGTGGTATCTTTGGCTGCCGTACCACTTTCGTCTTTCAAACCGTCCTTTTCACAGGCGGCTGGCCGTGCAGGTCCCGGGCCGTCCATAAGCCC